>CAXNFO010000117.1:0-6295 GCA_964201395.1 Limnohabitans sp. | reverse complement strand
CGGGTGTATGGTCAGCGCTTTGCCCATGAGCAATTGGCCATCGAAACTTGGCTGCAAGCGGTGGTGCAAGGGCTGGCGCGCGATTGGCGCTTGGGCCACGAGTTGGCTGCATGCGGCCAATTGATCAAAGGCTATGGCGCGACCAACGATCGCGGCAAGCTGCATTTGCAGCACTTGGTGGGCCATTTGGCGGCTTTGCCCGACCCCCAGGCCGCTGCACAGGCTGTTGCCCAGGCGCGTGCCGCCGCTTTGCAAGACGATGCGGGCAAAGCTTTGGACCTCACGCTGCGTGCCCATGGCGCACCGGCACGGCCCGTGGCCGAGCAGCCGATTCGGTTCATGCGCAAACCCGGTGCCTCGGCGCCGCGCTGAACGCTGCACCGCCACCCGCCCTGGGCGGATGCCAGTTAAACATTCCCTTTCAGGAGATTTTTCATGACGCTGTTTGTTTTTTCTCAACGCTCGCGCCGCCTCATGCTCAGGGGCTTCATGCTGTGTGGTTTGGTCGGCGTGGGCTGGGTGCAGGCCCAAAGTTGGCCGCAAAAACCCATCCGTGTGATTGTCAATTTCCCACCGGGTGGCGCTGCCGACCAAATTGCCCGCGCCGTGGCCCAACCGCTGAGCGAGGCCTTGGGCCAAAGCGTGGTGGTGGAAAACCGCGGGGGTGCCAATGGCAACATTGGCGGCGAGGCGGTGGCCAAGAGCGCAGCCGATGGCTACACCTTGCTGATGAGCTCAGGCGGCATGGTGTCCATCAACCCGCACCTGTACAACAAAATGCCGTTTGACCCGATGAAGGACTTGGTGCCGGTGGCCGCTGCGGCCCGCGTCTTGGTGTTTTTAGAGGTGCGGCCCGGCTTGCAAATCAACGACTTCAAAACCTTTTTGGACTTTGTCAAAGCCAACCCCGGCAAACTCAGTTTTGGCTCACCCGGCAACGGCAGCTCGCCGCATTTGGCCGCCGAGATGATGAAGGCGCAATCGAATACCTTTGCCGTGCATGTGCCCTACCGGGGTGCGGCGCCTGCCATGCAAGATTTGCTGGCGGGGCAAATCGACTTCATGTTTGACCCTGGCATTGGCCTGCAACATGTGCGCTCGGGCAAGCTCAAAATGCTGGCCGTGGGCAGCCCCAAGCGTTCGCCCTTGTTCCCGGATGTGCCGACCTTGGACGAGCTGGGTTTGAAGGGTTTTGATGCCGATTCGTGGTTTGGTTTTTACGCCCCTGCAGGGACGCCAGCCGAGGTGGTGCAAAGGCTCAACCGCGAAATCAATGCGGCCCTGAACACCCCTGCGGTGAAAGACCGCATCCAGGCCTTGGGCGGGATTCCCGCACCCATGAGCGCGGCAGATTTTGGGCAAAGCGCCAAAACGGACAGCGAGCGCTTTGGTCAGTTGATCAAATCCCGCAACATCCGAGGGGACTGACATGTCAGGTGCCCCCACCCCCCGCACCACGGTGTTCACCATCCAGGTCGAGTTTGGCGACTGTGACCCGGCGCGCATTGTGTGGTTCCCCAATTTTTTCCGCTGGATCGATGCCTCAGCACGCCACTTTTTTATCTCTGCCGGTGTGCCGCCCTGGCACGAGACGGCTGCCACCTGGGGCATCATTGGCACGCCCATCGTCAACACCCAAGCCAAGTTTGTGCAAACCACCACCTATGGCGACCGCTTGGACATCCACACCTGTGTGACCCACTGGGGCAACAAAAGTTTTACGTTTTTGCACCGGGTGATGCGCGACACGGAATTGATCATGGAGTGCTCCGAGGTGCGTTTGTTTGCCGGGGCCAAAGAGGGCAAAGTGCCAGGCATTGTGGGCTTGCCCATTCCCGATGAAGTGCGCCGCTTGTGTCAGGCTTGAAGCGGGCTTTCAGTTGCGTGAAGGGTTGCGCGGGTTCATCAGCGCACCAACCGGCAAGCCGATCGGATGCTTTTGGCGGTGCGCATCTCTTCGCAGCGGGCCAATGAGCGTCTCTCGCCCTCGGCGGTGATGCGTATCCCCACCGAGCAGGTGAACACCATTTTGTCGCGGTCGGTGTGGCTGTCATAAGCCACCGCACAGCGACCCAATTCACCCAAGTCAGGTTGGTAATTGCGCCACATGCCCTGTAAGGCGTCGGGCAATTGGCCGGGCGAGACCGTGTCTGCGGCTTGGGTGGGGCCGCTTCCCAAGGCAAAGGCCAAACTGAGGATGGCACTTGAGACAAAGCGGTTCATGGCCCATGATAAGCGTGAATATCCCTGAGTTCTGAATGGTTATAACCATCTTTGGTTTGTTTGATCCAGCGCAAAAGGGTTTTGCCGATCACCCTCCAAACCGACCATGCCCAAGCGTGATAACCTGCGCGGGTTCAAGACCTCTGCCGGTTGCTGGGCCGGGGCAAAAACCTTATTTCAACCAAGCAGGAGAAGCCGCATGAAACTCGAAGTGAACCGACAGGTTCGGGAGCTGGATGTAGAACCCGATATGCCCTTGCTGTGGGCATTGCGCGACGAACTCGATGTCAAAGGCCCTAAATTTGGCTGCGGTGTGGCCCAGTGTGGCTCTTGCACTGTGCTGCTCAATGGCGAGCCGGTGCGCTCTTGCTCATACCCGGTGTCGGCGGCGGTGGGCCAAAAAGTGGTGACCATCGAAGGCTTGGCCCAAAAAGACAAGCTGCACCCCGTGCAACAGGCTTGGATCGATCACCAAGTGCCCCAATGCGGATACTGCCAAGGCGGTCAAATTTTGGTGGCCGTGGCCTTGCTGAAGAAAAAACCCAAACCCACCGACCAAGACATTGATGCGGCCATGGGCAACATCTGCCGCTGCGGCACCTATGCCCGCATCCGCACCGCCATCCACGCTGTGGCCAAGAAAGGGGTGCGCGCATGACACACCTTGACCCATCCTCCACCGGCTTGGCCCGGCGCGATTTCCTCAAAGTCTCGGCCACTGCGGCTGCGGGCATGTCCCTGGGCTTTTTCTGGCCCACCCACGGCAATGCGGCTGAAACCCCCAAGCTCAATGCCTGGATTGAAATCCAAACCGACGATACGGTGATCATTCGCTATGCCCGCACCGAAATGGGCCAAGGCAGCCGCACCTCGGCCCCGATGCTGGTGGCCGACGAGTTGGAAGCCGACTGGAAAAAAGTGCGCATCGAATACGCCACCGCACACGAAAACCTGCGCACCAAGCGAGCGTATGGCGACATGGCCACCGTGGGCAGCCGCACCATCCGCAACTCGCAAGAGTATTTGCGCAAAGCGGGAGCCACTGCGCGCGAGATGCTCATTGCCGCCGCTGCTGCCCAGTGGGGCGTCCCGGCCAGTGAATGCACTGCTGCCTTGGGCAAAGTGAGCCACGCCGCCAGCAAGCGCAGCTTGTCGTACGGCAAATTGGCAACTGCCGCTGCCAAGCTCGAAGCGCCCAAAGAGGTCAAGCTCAAAGACCCCAAGGACTGGAAAATCATTGGCAAATCGCTGCCGCGTGTGGACATCCCTGACATCGTCACTGGCAAGATCCGTTACGGTATCGATGCCCAAGTGCCGGGCATGATGTATGCCGCCGTCGCTGCCAGTCCGGTGTTCAACGGCAAGGTCAAGTCCTTGGACGCGTCCAAGGTGGAAAACCGCCGTGGCATTGTCAAAGTGCTCAACATGGGCGAATTTGTGGCTGTGGTGGCCAACAATTGGTGGCGTGCCAAAGAGGCGCTGCGTGAAGTGGCCATTGATTGGGAGACCGGTGACAACAGCCAACTCACCAGCGCGGTCATCATGAACAGCTTCAAGGCTGGCATGGGCCAAGCCGAGTTGGCGGTGGCGCGCAACGATGGCAATACCGTGCAGGCCCTGGGCACGGCGGCCAAAGTGTTGGAAGCCGAGTACTTCACCCCTTATTTGGCCCACGCGACCATGGAGCCCATGGTTTGCACCGCCTGGTTGCAAGGCGACAAGCTGGATGTGTGGACGTCCACCCAAAACCCCGAGAACACCTTGGCGGTGGCGGCGGCCACCGCAGGCGTGGCCCAAGACAAAGTCACCGTGCACCCCATGCAATTGGGCGGTGGTTTGGGTCGCAAGAGCCCGCAAGACTTCACCCGCCAAGGCGTGATGATTGCCAAGGCCATGGCCGGCACGCCGGTCAAGATGGTGTGGAGTCGTGAGGAGGACATGCAGCACGATTTGTACCGCCCCGCCAGCTTGGTGCGCTTCAAAGGTGGCATGGACAACGATGGCAAGGTGCAGGCCCTGCACATCCGCGTCAGCGCGCCATCGATTTTGGCCACCTTGCTGCGCTTGCCCCTGCCCAAGGGTGTGGACGGCCAAGCCGTGGCCAGCTTCAACGACCACCCCTACGACATCCCCAACAGCTTGGTTGATTACGCCCAGCGCAACTCCAATGTGCCGGTGGGCTTTTGGCGCACCGTGGGCCATTCGCAAAACCCTTATATGCGCGAATGCTTCATCGACGAGATGGCACTTGCGGCGGGCAAAGACCCACTGGCGTTTCGCTTGGCCAATTTGGGCCAAAAGTCGCCGCGCGATGTGGCCATCTTGCAAGCCGTGGCCAAGGCCGCCGATTGGGGGGGTCCTTTGCCTAAAGGCGTGTTTCGCGGCATTGCCGAAACCGAGGGTTATGGCAGCTACACGGCGTGCGTGTGCGAGGTGTCGGTCAGTGACAAGGGTGACGTCAAGATCCACCGCGTGGTGATTGGCATTGACCCGGGCTATGCGGTCAACCCCGACAACATCGAAGCCCAGTTGCAAGGCAGCGTGGTGCATGGTTTGAGTGCGATTTTCTGGGGCGAGATGACCATCAAAGATGGTCGCATCGAGCAGTCCAACTTCCACGACTACCGCATGATGCGTTTGAACGAAATGCCCGTGGTCAAAGCGGTGATTGCGCCCACCGGTGGTTTTTGGGGTGGGGTGGGCGAACCCGCCCAAGCCCCGCTGGCACCGGCCTTGTGCAATGCCATTGCTGCCGCCAGCGGCAAGCGGATTCGCTCGCTGCCGCTGAAAAACCACGGCATGTCCCTCAAGGCCTGACCCCATGCCCACCCCACCAGCGGCGCTGCGCCGGGACTGCCTGCGCGCCGGCCTGGGGGCAACGGCTTGGGCTGCTGGCCGCGCCACTTTGGCCAGGGTGTTGGGTGGCGCCCTGGGTTTGGGCAGTTTGCCCACCGCGCAAGCCCAAGGCATGCTCTCGGGCAAGCTGCTCAGCTTGTCCGAGATGCTCGACCCCATCGTGGCAGGCGCGCCAGTGGTGCGCGCTGGGGTGCACATTGAAACCCTGATCTTGGCCGACAACGGCTTGTCGGTGCCGTTTCGGGTGTGGGTGGACAGCCCCATGACAGCGCAAGACCATGTCACCCACATCTGGTTGTTGTCGCAGCGCAACCCGGTGATGGTGATGGCCAAAATCCATGTGGGGCCCCAGATGGGCCGCGCCGAATTCAGCACGCGACTGCGTTTGGCCGGGGGCCAACAACTGGTTGCTTTGGCGCGTTTGTCCTCGGGCCAGTTCCGCTACGAGCTGGCCGATTTGATCGTGACCGAAGCCGGTTGCGTGGACGGCAGTTGAGCATGGCCCAAGCCCGTTTTGACATGCCCAATCAGGCGCGCGCCGGCGAGGTGGTCAAGCTGCGCTTGCTGGTCCAGCACCCGATGGAGACAGGTTATTTGCTGGACCTGAACAACCGCCGCATTGCGCGCAATGTGATCAACGACTTGCGCTGCACCTATTTGGGCCAAGAGGTGTTTCGCATCGAGCCCTCGTCGGGGCTGTCGGCCAATCCGTATATAGAGTTTTTTTTGCGCGCCACCCAGACGGGTGAGATTGCCATCGACTGGGTGGACGACCGCGGTGAGCGAGGCCAGGTCAAGCGCACGTTGACCGTGGTTTAAACCTGTGCTGGGGGTGTTGAACCGGCCCTTCATCAGGGCTGCCAATTTTGCGGGCTTGAGCTTTGGCGAGATTTCAAATCAGGTTGCGCATCGATTGCGCGGTTTCTTTCAGCAAGGGCAGCACCCGGCGCAGTGCATCGGCTGAAGCCTCGTGCTGCATGGGCATGATGATGCTCAAAGCGCCCACGGTCTCGCCCATGCGGTCGCGCAGCGGAACGGCCACACCACGAAAGTCCAAGTCCAGTTGTTGTTCGGACAGCGCCCAGTCTTGTTGATGAATTTGCTGCAACTGTGCGCGCATGGCGGGCAGGTCGGTGATGGTGTGTTCACTGAAAGTTTGCAAGCCATCCCGGGCTTGGAGCCAGGCCTCGATGGCCGCAGGGCCTTTGAGCGCCAT
>CAXNFO010000116.1:0-6392 GCA_964201395.1 Limnohabitans sp. | reverse complement strand
ATGGCCGCACCACCCAAATCGTGGGCTGACAGCGCAGAAAAATCGCCTTGGAAACTGCCCATGGGGGTGCGGGCGGCGCTGACGATGACGATGGGATCGGACATGGATAACTCCTGGTGGTGTCAAAGGCTGGGGTTGGCACGCCGGTGTGGCAAGCGCTTGTCGGCGTCGTAGGGGAAAACATCGTGGACGTGGCCGGCTTGGATTTTTTCTTTGTGGCTTTGCCAGTAGCTGGGGTTGAGCAAATCGGCGTGGTGCTGCATGAACACCTCGCGCACAGCGGTGTTGCCCAGCAAAAATGGGCCAAAGGTTTCGGGGAACACGTCGCGCGGGCCGACGTGGTACCAAATTTCGCCGGACATTTCGTCTTCTTCATTGCGCGGCGTCGGCACGGCGCGGAAGTTGCAATCAGAGAGGTATTCGATTTCGTCGTAGTCGTAGAACACCACTTTGCCGTGGCGGGTGACGCCGAAGTTTTTCCACAACATATCGCCCGGGAAGATGTTGGCCGCCAACAGGTCTTTGATGGCGTTGCCGTACTCGATGACGCTGCGCGCCATTTGCTGCTGCGAGCGCGGGTCTTGGGGGGCGTCGAACGCTTCTTGCAAGTACAGGTTGAGCGGGATCATGCGCCGCTCGATGTAGATGTGTTTGATGACCACTTCCGCCGTGCCCGTGGTGCTGTTGTGGGTGATTTCGAGTTGGCTGGGGGCGAACTTTTCGATTTCGGCGAGCAGCTCGTCGCTGAAGCGCTCGCGCGGAAAGGCCACATTGCTGTATTCCATGGTGTCGGCCATGCGCCCCACCCGGTCATGCTGTTTCACCAGCAAATACTTGCCCTTGATTTGCTCGCGGCTGGTGTCTTTGGGCGCCGGGTAAAAGTCTTTGATGACTTTGAACACATAAGGAAAAGAGGGCAAGTCAAACACCAGCATGACCATGCCCTTGATGCCGGGCGCGATGCGAAAGGCGTCGCTGCTGTGGCGCAGATGGTAGAGAAAGTCGCGGTAAAAAAGGGTTTTGCCCTGTTTGATGAGCCCCAATGCGTTGTAAAACTCGGCGCGTGGTTTGCGCGGCATCATGCCGCGCAAAAACTGCACATAGGCCGAAGGGACCTCCATGTCGACCATGAAGTAGGCGCGGGCAAAGCTGAACAGCATGAGCAAATCGTCTTCGCCGCTGAGCACCGCGTCGATGACCAACTGCCCTTGCGGCGTGTGCAAGATGGGCAAGGCAAAGGGTTGCTCATGAAAGCCATTGATGACCTTGCCGACCAAATACGCGCCCTTGTTGCGGTAGAACAGGCTCGACAAGGTTTGGATTTGAAAGTTGGCGCGGGTTTTGACCGAGCCCAATATTTGGTTGAAGCGCACGAGCACTGCGTCGATGTCGCGGTCGAGGTTTTCAAAAGGGCGGTGCAGGCCGTAATGGCGCACCATGTCCAGCAGGACCGGGCGCAATTCATTCGGCTTCGGGTACCAAGAAAAATATGTGGGGCGGTGGTGGGGGTCGTCGCTTTCGATGTATTCGGTGCTGACCGCTGGGCGCACAAAGATGAAGTCGTTGTGGAAGTAACTGCGGTGCAGGATTTTGGTGGTCACCGAATTGAAAAAAGTTTCGGCCAGCTCGGGTTGGTGGTGATCGACCAGCAAGCCAATGAAATGCAGCTTGACCTGTTGCCAAACCTCCATGGCTTGTTGGTGCGCTTTGAACTCGCGCTCCAAGCGGGTGGAGCATTCTTTAACGCGCAGATCGTAAAACGCGATGCGCTCGCGCTGGGCGCGTTGTTGGCCGTGCCAGTCGGCGGTTTCAAAGCGGTGTTGGGCGCGCGCCGACTCGGCGCGGAACAAGCGGTAATGGTGGTTGAAGCCATCCATCATGGCTTTGGCGATGTCGTAGGCCAGTGAGGAGTCGAGTCGCTGGGGGAACATGGCTGGGGCTGGGCTGCGGGTGGATCAAGCCTGGCTGGAGAGGGCTTGGTGGCGGGCGCGCCAGCGTTGGTGCAAGGCGCGCAAGGCATGGTCGTAAGCGGGAGTGACTTCGTCTAATGAACCGGCAGTGACGGCCATGTCTTGCAACAAACCATTGTGCAAGCCGTATACCCAACCGTGCACGACCACGCTTTGGCCGCGCTGCCAGGCGTCGGAGACCACAGTGGTGCGGCACACATTGCGCGCTTGCTCCAGCACATTGAGTTCGACCAAGGCATCCACCCGCAGGCTTTCGTCCAAGCCCATCAAAAAGCTTGCTTGGGCGTCTCGCACATCTTGCACATGGCGCAACCAGTTGTCGACCAGGCCGGCGCGCTGGTTGTTCAGGGCAGCACGGATGCCTCCGCAGTTGCTGTGGCCCACCACAATGATGTGTTGCACGCCCAGCACATCAACCGCATATTGGATGACGCTCAAGGCATTCAGGTCGGAGTGAACCAACAAATTGGCCACATTGCGGTGCACAAACAATTCGCCGGGCAAGAGGTCGACCAGTTCGTTGGCCGGCACGCGGCTGTCGGCACAGCCGAGCCACATGTATTTGGGCTGCTGTTGGGAGAGCAAACCGGTGAAAAACCCAGGCGTTTGTGCCTCGGTGTTGGCCGCCCATTGGCGGTTGCGGTCAAACAGCTCGTTGAGGTCTTTGCTCATGGCGTGGTCTGGCCTTAGTAGGTTTTGGGCACGGGGGCCAGGGTTTGCTGCATCAAGGCGCAGTCGCGCACCTGGCCATCGGGCGCATGGTGGCTGACCTCGGCGGTGGTGACGATGATGCGCTTGCCCGCGCGCACCACCTTGCCAATGGCGCGCAAATCGCCGCCCTGGAACGCCGCGAGGAAATTGATTTTGTATTCGACGGTGGTGACTTCGCTGTCGGGCGCGGCCACGGTGAGGCCGGCATAGCCCGCCGCCACATCGGCCAATGCGCCCATGGCACCGCCATGGAAGCCGCCTTGTTGTTGGGTCACGGCGTCGCTGTAGGGCAAGCGCAGTTCCACTTCACCCACTTGCACGCGCACCAATTCGACGCCCATGACGCGCAGCATGCCTTGGCGCTCGAAGCTTTGTTGCACGCGGTGGTGGGCAATTTGATCGGCATTCATGGTTTGGCCTTTTTGCGGTGTTTCAAAAGCAAGGTGCGGGCTTCTTTTTCGTGGGCTTTGACTTCGTCGAGGTTGACCTCGATTTCGGCCAATTGCGCCTCCAATTGGTTGCGGTGTACGGCCAGGATAAGCAAGAACTTTTCCAACTGCGGCACGGTGTCGCGCGGGCTGTCGTACATGTCGATGAGGTCGCGCGCTTCGGTCAGCGACAAGCCCAGGCGTTTAGCCCGCAAGGTCAGGCGCAAGCGGGTGCGGTCACGGGCTGTGTAGGTGCGGTTGCGGCCGCCAGGTCCCGTGCGCGTGGGTTGCAGCAAGCCCAAATCTTCATAAAAGCGCATGGCACGGGTGGTGAGGTCGAACTCTTTGGCCAGGTCGCTGATGCTGTAAGTGCTTGCCATGTGCGGTGGTACTGGGCTTGGCCCTTGGGTGACAGGGCAAGAGACTTGGCGCTGAAGCCGCCGCCTACAATGCCCATGACGTTTACGTAAACGTCAATTATCCATGAATTCACCCATGACGCCACTCGAAAACCGACTTCAATACCCCTTGGGCGACCAGTTGCCTGCACCTAGCAACACCTTGGAGGTGTCCCCAGGCGTGTTTTGGTTGCGCATGGGCCTGCCCTTCGCCTTGGACCACATCAATTTGTGGCTGCTGCGCGATGTGCGCGACGGCGTGGTGGGCTGGACCGCGGTGGATTGCGGCATTGACAACCCGATGACGCGCCAACATTGGCAAGCGGTATTGGACCAGCACTTGCAAGGCGCGCCGCTGTGGCGGGTGATCGTGACCCACATGCACCCCGACCATTTGGGTCTGGGCCACTGGCTGTGCGAGCGCTGGCAAGCGCAGTTGTGGATCAGCTTCACCGATTACCAAGCCGCGGTGTTGGCCACCTTGCACCGCGACAGCTTTGGCGGGGACGCCGCCGCCGCATTTTTTCAGCGGCATGGCTTGCATGACGAAGCCTCACTGGAGCAGGTGCGTGGGCGCTCCACCTACTACGCCGGAATGGTGCCGAAAATTCCCACGCAGTTTCACCGACTGCAAGATGGGCAAACGGTGGTGATCAATGGCCAAGATTGGCGCTGCATCAGTGGCTTTGGCCATGCCCCTGAGCACATTGCTTTGTTTCAGGCGGATGCGGGCGTGCTGATCAGCGGCGACATGGTGTTGCCACGCATTTCGACCAATGTCAGCGTGTACGACGCCGAGCCCGAGGCCGACAACCTGCGTTTGTTTTTGGAGTCGATTGACAAGTTCAAGCCCCTGCCCGAGAACACCCTGACCCTGCCCTCGCATGGCAAGCCTTTTGTCGGCTTGCACGAGCGCATTGCGCAACTGCATGCGCACCACCAGGACCGGTTGGATGAGGTGTTTCAAGCCTGCACCCAACGCGCTTGCAGCGCCCACGATGTGTTGCCCGTGCTGTTCAAGCGCCCATTGGATTTGCACCAGACCACGTTTGCCATGGGCGAGGCGGTGGCGCATTTGCACTGCCTGTGGCATGCCGGTCAATTGCGCCGCTGCGCCGACGTGCAAGGGGTGTGGCGCTTTACCAGCGTGGCAAAGAGTCGTCTTTGAGCAGTTGGCGGCGCTGGGCGTAGTCGGGCACCACGGTGCCCACCGTTTCCCAAAATTGGGGGCCGTGGTTCATCACCCGCAGGTGGCTGAGTTCGTGTGCCACCACGTAGTCGATGACATCCATTTTGAAATGCACCAAGCGCCAGTTCAGGCGTATGGCGCCGTCGGCACTGGCGGTGCCCCAGCGGGTGGTGGCACTGCTGAGTGAGAGCTTGTGCCACTGCACTTGCAAGCGGGGCGCGAAGTGGTTGAGCCGCTCGGTGAAGATGCGCTTGGCCTGGCGCATCAACCAGGCTTGAACGGCATCGCGAATTTGCGCGGGGTCCGCGTGATGCGGCAAGCCCAGGCACAAGCGGTGCGGCACATCTGGCGCAGCGTCGGGGTTGCGTGGCAGCAAGCTGGCACCCGCCTCTTGGAATTGATGTCCCGGATCGAGCACCAAGACCATGTTCTCACCCAAAAAGGGCAAGCAACTGCCCTCTTGCCAGACCATGGTTTGTTGGGCCATGCGTTGGCTGCGCTCGCGCATTTCATCGAGCTTGCGCACAATCCAGTCGCCTTTTTCTTGCAGCGCGGATTCGACCTCGGTCAGCACCACCCAGCGCGGGGCGCTGACCACCAAGCCATCGGGCCCGACCACCATGCCGATGGTGCGGCGTTTGGCACGTTTGAAGTGATAGGCCACCCGGGTGTGGCGCAACAAAATGTGGCGGTTGGCTTGCGGGTGGGCAAACTGGGCTGGCGCCATGGCATCGCTGAGGGCGATGGTGGGGCGGGGGTCGGGCGCCTGCACCGGCGGGGGTGCCGGTGGGTCGAACAAGTCGAGCGCCATTTGCACCAAGCTTTTCATGGGCTGCGCTCAGAGGTAGGCGTCGGGGTCGAGGCGGCGCATTTCCGACTCGATCCAGGCTTGGACCTGGGCCATCATTTCTTCGGGCTCTCGGCCCTCGGAAGGAATCGGTGCACCAATGGAGACATCGACCCAACCCGCCGTTTTGATGAAGGCTTTGCGCGGCCAGCACTTGGCCGAGGTGACGGCAATGGGGATGACGGGTGCGCCAGTTTCGATGGCCAAGCGGGTGCCCCCGGATTTGTATTGGCCTTGTTCGCCACGGGGAATGCGCGTGCCCTCTGGAAACATGATGACCCAAATACCCCGGGCCAATAGTTCACGGCCTTGCGCCACCACTTTGTTGAAGGCCTGGGCGCGTTGGCTGCGGTCGATGTGGATCATGTCCAAACGCGACATGGCCCAACCAAAAAAAGGCAGGCGCAGCAGTTCTTTTTTGAACACATAGGCCAAGGGGTGGGGCATGATGGCCGGGAACAGGAAGGTCTCATAGGTTGACTGGTGTTTGACCAACAGAATGGCCGGGCTGGTTTGGCCCAAAGGTAAATTTTCTTCACCTTGGATGCGGTAGCGAATGCCCAAAATCCATTGCGCGGAGACGATGCATTGGCGCAACCAAGCAGCGGCGATCCAGTACAAACGGTCGCCACGCACACCCACGGCGGCCAAACCCAAAATGCGAAACGCATAGGGCACCACGGTGATCAACATCCACAGCGCATGCAACACAGAGCGTATGAAGGCCATGGTGTCAGTGGCTGCGCAAGTGCGTGGACGGCTCGTCCAACAACCAATCCACAAAGCCCGCCAGGTCGGCATGGGTCTGGGTGTGGCTGGGAAAGGTGTCGGGCAAAGCTTGCCCTTGAA
>CAXNFO010000115.1:0-6393 GCA_964201395.1 Limnohabitans sp. | reverse complement strand
GCTCCAGTTGGCTGCGTTGCGTGCTCAGCCGCGCTTGGCCATCGACCAGATCCCAAAGCACGCTGTCGCCATCTTTGAGGTTCAGGGCACGGCGAATTTCAACTGGAATCACGACCCGGCCACCTTCGGAAATTTTCATGGAAAGCATGCTCAAGCTCCATTCCTTAAGAAAATGGCATCCTATTAATTAATGGCATTTACGTCAACATGTCATTTGTGCCGAGATGGAAGACGTCAGCAGTCAGGCTTTTGGGACAATCAGCATTTATCGCCACAACCCCATGTGAATGGGGTAGCCCATCAATTTATCCTTGCAATTTATACATTTAGATGCTTAAAATGCAAGAATGTTGAATCGCAGCACCCTTGCCAGACTCCGCGAAGACCTGGGTCAGTACCCTGCTGTGGCCTTGCTGGGCCCGCGGCAGGCCGGTAAAACCACCATCGCGCACCAACTTGCGCATGCCCACCGAAGCGTGTATCTGGACATGGAGTCCGAGCTCGACAGGGCAAAACTGGCCTCCCCAGAGCTTTACTTGGGCGAACGTCTGGACCGCTTGGTGGTGATCGACGAGGTACATCGGGTGCCCGGCCTGTTCCCGGTGCTGCGTGGTTTGATCGACCGAGCCAGGCGGGAAGGCCAACGCAACGGTCTGTACCTGTTGCTCGGTTCGGCCTCGCTGGACTTGTTGCAACAAGCAGGGGAAAGCTTGGCTGGGCGTATCGCTTACCGAGAGCTCACCCCGTTTCACGCGCTCGAGCTTGCCGACAGTGAGCTCAATCGTTTGTGGCTGCGTGGTGGCTTTCCCGACAGTCACCTGGCAAGCACAACCACTGCCAGTTTGAACTGGCGACAGGACTTTATCCGCACCTATGCCGAACGCGATATCCCGCTCTTGGGCGGGCGTGTGGGTGCTGAGTCGGTGCGCCGACTGTGGGGCATGCTGGCGCACCAACAAGGCGGTTTGTTCAACGCATCAGTTCTGGCGCGCAGCTTGGCACTGGACATCAGAACCATCAACCGCTACATCGATTTGCTGGTGCAGATGTTTTTGCTGCGCCGTTTGCAGCCGTGGCATGCCAATTTGGGCAAGCGGCTGACCAAATCGCCCAAACTGTATGTACGCGACAGCGGCTTGCTGCATGCGCTGCTGGGCCTGTCTGATGAAGAGACGCTGCTGGGTCATCCCGCTGTGGGTGCCAGCTGGGAGGGCTTTGTGCTGGAAAACCTGATCACTGCAGCCGGCCCCAATGCCAGCGCCCATTTCTACCGTACCAGCGCAGGGGCTGAAATCGATTTGCTGCTGCACTGGCCCCATGGCGAATGTTGGGCCATTGAAGTCAAGCGCAGCCTATCACCCAAAGTTGAGCGGGGGTTTCACATCGCCTGCGAAGACCTCAAGCCCAGTCGTCAACTGGTGGTGTACCCCGGCAGCGACAGCTTTCCGCTGGGGCCAGCCACCCAAGCCGTGCCCCTGGGCGAGCTGTGTCGCCAACTGGCCAGCAAAGCCCACCCTTGACCTAGACACAAGGGTTCACAAGGTGGACGGCCGGATATCGGTATCAGAGGGATGTTGAACGGCGTGTTGAGCGCTCAAAGACCCGCTTCTTTTGACGGTGCCAAAGGCGCATGGGCAGCCAATAATGCTGCGGCCCGCGTTTGCCAGCCTTTACCGCTGGCGCGCCAACGCTGCAAAACATCTTCATCCAAGCGCAAAGTGGTGGGCACTTTGTGTTGGTCTTTCACGCTGCCAACCGGGCGGCCCCGCCATGCGGCTTTGGCCAAGGCCTTGCCTTCTTTGGCCGTGACAGGCATACCCGCCACCTGCCAAGTGCCGCGCATCATGTCGGCCTCGGTCAACTCCGGTGCGTCATCCGGGTCGGTCCAAGGCTTGGCTGAATTTTTCGATTTCACGCTCATTGGCTGTCCTTAATGAAATGATCTTATGGATTTTTGTGCAATATTTGAAGAGGGTGTTCTGCCTCAAAACCACAACCCATTGCCCTTACGATGGCCCAGATGCTGCTTTTTGCAGGAAAAAAGGTGTTCGAATGATCCATTGGCGTTTGTGGTTGGCGTGTTCGGTGTGGGCCTGGCCCATGGCCGTGCTCGCCGGGCCGCAGCGCGAGGAGGATTTGGCCGATGCGGTGCGCCACGCTTTGCGCGCAGCGGTGGCGGCCCCGGGTGCGCCAGCCCTGGCCGAGGTGGCCGACGCCAGTGCCCAAGCCGCGTGGGTGCAAAACATGTCGCCTCGCTGGGCGCGCTGGTTGCAGCGCCCGCAAAAGTCAGGCCCCGCAGGCGCAACCACTGCACCGGAGTGGGCACATGAGGCGATGCGGACAGAGGCCTTGCAAACCATTTGGTACGAAGCCCGCCGCGCTGGGCTGGAGCCTTCGTTGGTGCTGGGGCTGATCGAGGTGGAGAGCGGTTTTCGCAAGTTCGCCATCAGCTCAGCAGGTGCGCGGGGCCTGATGCAAGTGATGCCGTTTTGGGCGCGCACCCTGGGGGAGGGTGACGCGGCGGTGTTGTTTCAACTGCAACCCAATTTGCGCTTTGGCTGCGTGATCTTGCGTCATTACCTGTCCCTGGAAGGGGGCGACCTCACTTTGGCCCTTGGTCGCTATAACGGCAGCCGGGGGCAAGCGGCTTATCCGCGTGCGGTGCTGGCGGCGCAAAAGCGCTGGGCGGGGTGAGGCTGGTGCTTGCGCCCTAGATAGAATGAAGTGAGCCTAGCGGCGTTTTTCACTTTGAACATGGAGCTCCCAACATGCTGAACCGTTTTCTTTTGGCCCTGACCGCCTTGGTTTTGGCCGTGTCGTCCCTGGGTGGGGCGGCGCAAGCGCAAACCGTCGAATGGCGCTTCAACAACAGCTATGCCGCATCACGGCCCGAGTCGGTGCAAATCCGCGCGTTTGCCGCCGATGTGGAAAAACGCACCAATGGCCGCATGAAGATATCGGTCTCTGAAGGTGGGGCGCTTGGCCTGAAAGATGCGGACGCGCTGCGCTTCATGCAAACCGGCGCGCCCGAGTTGGGCTTCATTTGGCCGCCCTTCTTGGGCCGTGACGCGCCAGCGCTGGCCAATATTTATGTGTACGGCTTGGTGTCAGGTGCCGACGAGCACCTGAAGGCCCTGCCCGCGCTCAAAGCGGTGCTGAAGGAAGGCATTGGCAAGTGGAACGTCGAAGTGCCCGGGTTTTTGGGCTTTTCCATCGTCGATGCCTCGCTGTTTTGCCGCGAGCCGGTGCGCAGCTTGGACGAATTGCGCAAGAAAAAACTGCGCGTGGGCAGCCGCGAACAAGTAGAGACCTTCAAGCGTTTGGGCGTGGCCGCGCAAATCGTGCCGCAAAACGAGTTGTACTCCGCCCTGCAAACCGGTGTGGTCGATTGCGCTTTGTACGCCGCCCGCTTTGCCAACAGCATCTCGCTGCAAGAGGTGGCCAAGCACGTGACGCCCACGGGCTTCCCGTTCCCGCCTGCCCCTTATGCGTTGATGGCGCACAAGGGCAAATGGGCGGCACTGGCGCCTGACTTGAAAAAAGGCTTCAACGATGCCGTGGCCGAATTGGAGCGGGTGAGCTTTAACTTCAGTGGTGACACCGAGGCCGAAAAAGCCGCCCGCGAAAAGCTCACCAGCCAAGGCTCCACCTTCTACCCCGCCTTGCCCGGTGCCGACCAAGCCGCTTTGCGCAAGTCGGCCCTGGAGACCTGGGACGTGTTGGCCAAAGAAACGGGCGGTGACGCCATCGTCTTTCGCCAGCGTGTGCTCGACGCCTTGCCCAAATGACCCCTGAGGTCCACAAGCCCCACCCAGCATGGGTGGTGGCGGTTGAGCGCGCCTTGCTCTGGCTGTGCACCGCCGTGTCGGCCATTGGTGCCGTGTCTTTGGCGGGCATGTTCTCGCTGGTGCTGGCTGCTGTGGTGATGCGCTATGGCTGGAGCCGGCCGCTGGACTTCACCGAAGAGTTGTGCGGTTTGCTCATGACCTTGGCGGTGTTCACCCTGTTGCCAATGACGGTGCTCAAGGAAATCAACATCCGCGTCACTGTGGTATCGCAGGCTTTGCCGGCACTGGGGCAGCGTGTGTTGTTTGTGCTGGGGCAACTGATTTTGTGGGCTTTTGTGGCGGTGTTTGTTTACCAAGCCGGCGGCATCACCGAGTTCACCAGCATGCTCGGCCTCAAAACCGAGCAGTCGCGTTTGCCCTTGGCGCCCTTCATGTGGACGGCCACCGTGGCCATGGGTTTGGTGGGTGTGGTGGGGGTGTGGCGCACTTTTTACCCCGTGCAGCCTGCGCCCGAAGACGAGGTGCACCCATGATCTGGGCCTTTTTGGGGGGCGTGCTGGGTTTGACGGTGATGTCGGGCGCGGTGCTCGGAGCAGCCCTGGGGCTGACCGGCTTTGCCATTTTGGAAATATTTGGCGGCGGCGTCACCCGTTTGGGCGTGCAAGCCGTGTTCAATGTGTTGGCCGAGTTCACCTTGACCGCCATCCCTTTGTTCATTTTGCTTGGAGATGTGTTGGTCGCCAGTGGTTTGGCCAGCGGCATTTACAAGGCCATGTCGCCGCTGTTTGGCCGCTTGCGGGGCGGCTTGCTGCACACCAACATCGCGGTGTGCACCGTGTTTGGGGCGGTGAGTGGCTCGTCCATGTCGGTGTCGGCGGCGGTGGGCTCGGTGGCCTACCCCGAGCTGTCGCAGCGCGGCTACGACCGCCGCTTGGTGGTGGGCTCCTTGGCCGGTGGCGGCACTTTGGGCCTGTTGATCCCGCCCAGTTTGTCGCTGCTGATCTATGGCGCGCTGACTGACACCTCGATTGGCAAGTTGTTTTTGGCCGGTGTGCTTCCCGGTTTGATGATGGCGGCCTTGTTCATGGTCTACATCGAGATCAAGGTGCGCCGCCAACCCAGTTTGGCCCCGCAAGAGCCGCGCATGCCCTGGGGCGAGACCTTGCGCGCCACCATGGCCGTGTGGCCCATTTTGGTATTGATCTTGGCGGTCTTGGGCAGCTTGTTTGCGGGCATCGCCACCCCCACCGAATCGGCCGCTGTGGGTGTGGCTGCGGCGGTTTTGTTGGGTTTCACCATGGGCGATTTGACCTGGCCCAAATTGGCCAAAACCTTTTTGAGCTCGGCCAGCACCTTTGCGGTGATCGCCTTGGTGTTCATGGGCGCGGTCATCTTGGCCCAGTCCATCAGCCTGATGCAATTGCCGCAAAAAATGCTCGAAACCATTTCCGGCGTGGGCATGTCGCCCTTGGTGCTGCTGGTGGTGATTGTGTTCATTTACCTGCTGCTGGGCATGATCTTCGACGGTCTGTCGATGATGGTGATGACCTTGCCGGTGGTGTTTCCGCTCATGACCGGCTTGGGGTTTGACGCGATTTGGCTGGGCGTGGTGATCACCATGATGGTCGAGATCGGCATGCTCACCCCGCCAGTGGGCATGAACCTGTTTGTGCTGGTGGGCATTACCCAAGGCAAAGTCAGCTTGGCCGAAGCGGCCATGGGCGCCTTGCCGTTTTGGATTTTGCTCATGGTGGGGGTGGCCATATTGACTGTTGTCCCTGGCATTGCCACTTGGTTGCCCAGCGTGGCTTTGTGAAGGCAGCGCAGCCATGAGCCATGTCAACCGCGCCCGTGCCCAGCGTTTGATGCGCGAGCGCGGGCTGGACGCCATCGTGTTGGCCAAGCCCGAAAGCTACACCTGGGCCAGTGGGGCACCGGCTGGGGTGGCGGCTTTTTTCAGGCGCGCCGGGGCTTGCGTGGCCGTGGTGCCAGCCGACCCCAGCACCCCGATCCAAGTGGTCACCACCGAACTGTTTGCACCGCCCGCCCGGCAAGCCTTGGGCGACGCCCATGTGTGGACGCACAGCGACTGGGTGGAAACCGCCGATATCCGGCCCTGGGCCGATGGCAGCGAATCGGCGGCGGTGTTGGTTAGCCGCGCTCAAGCGCAGCGGCCTGAAGGTTTTGCGCGACCAGCGGTGTTTGACGCCCGCGCGTCCTTTGGCCAACTGGCCCGCTTGCTGAAAAGTGCGGGCTTGGCCCAGGCCCGCTTGGGTTTGGATTTGGACTTTTGGCCCGTGGCCGATTACCGCTTGCTGTGCGAGGTGCTGCCCCATGTGGTTTGGCGCGACGCCAGTGCCACCGTGGGCGCGATCAAGGTGGTCAAGTCGGCGGGCGAGATCGAGCGCTTGCAAACCGCTGCGGCCTGGGCCGAGGCGGGCATGGTGCACGCCATCGCGGCCATTCACCATGGCGTGGACCGGTCGGAGATCGCCCAAGCTTGGCAAGCCGGTGTGGCCCAAGCCGTGCAAGCCAGTGGCCGGCGCATGAGCGGGCAGTGGGAATACATCACCGTGGGCGCCTTGCCTTGGCAAGGCGGGGGCCG
>CAXNFO010000114.1:0-6403 GCA_964201395.1 Limnohabitans sp. | reverse complement strand
GGTTTCTCTTTTCGCGGGCGCTGATTTCGGTTTGGGTGGCCACCCACAACACCGAGCCTTGGCGTTGGTAAGCCAAGCCTTTGGCCTGCAACAAGCTGTCCAGGGCCAATTCCCAAGGCACATCCTTGAAACGAACCGTGACCTGCCCTGTGACTGAGTCCGACACCACCACATTCAAACCAGTGAAATCGGCCATCACCTGCAAGGCGGTGCGCAAGTCAATGTTTTGAAAGTTCATGGACAAGGGCAAGCTTTTGTCCGCAAGACTGGGGGTTGGCGTGCTGTTGGGCGTGGCTGCCGTGATGGGGGTTGCGGCTTGAACGGGTGTGGCTGTTTCGGCCTGCACGCTGCCCCAAAGGCCCGTCACCAGCGCCCACGGCCACAGCACCTGGCTAGACAAACGCGGCCCCCAGCGCTCCCACCGCAGGGCGACCTTCAGCATCAATGGGTCAGCTTTAAGCAGGTTTGGTTCACAGATGTTCATGGCGGGTCCTTTGCTTGAATTGATGGCGCCGCTCCCTTGGGGACCATGGGACCTGGCGCGGGCCAACGGGTGATGACGGGGGCCCAAAAGCCCTGTGGGCTGCGCACGACTTCAAGCAAGACCAAGTGGTCAGCAGCGATTTGCTCAACACGGCCATGATGGCGGCCCAGGTGCTCGCCCACAGCCACCCGATGCACCCCCGTGCCGACCTGAACCAGTGCCACGCGCCGATCACCTTGCTGCAACCAACCAATCCACGCCAATTGGTCCAAGTCAAAAGCCTCCAAAGCCTCGGCACGGCGCTTGAGTTGGGGCAACAGCCATTGCACCCGTCCGGGTTGCGCCGTCAGCTGCGCATGCCAATGGGCACGCATGGGCGCGTCATCGAGCAAGGCCAGCCAGTCGCGGGCACGATGTGGACGACTGGGGCCGCCCGCCGGTGGCACATCCCCCAACACCTCCCATGTCAATCGCCACTGGCCCGCCTGGTTGCTGCGCAACAACTCCACTTGCAAGGCCTTGTCCACCCCCGCCAGCTGGGCCAGCACCGCAGCCACCTCGCTGGCCTGGCCTTGCGTTTGCCCACGCCAGCGCGGTCCTGCGCTGGCAGCCGCTGGCGAGGGCACAGGGGCCCAACTGACCGGGTGCAGCCACCCAACGGTGACTGAAGCACCCTGACTGCTGCGGCGTTCATGGGCGTCGCGCAAGGCCTGAAAGCGCTGCTCCAAATCGGGCACATCGCGCAAGGTCTGTTGGTGGGCCGCATATTGGGCCGACAAACTTTGATGGCTTTGTTGCAACGCCTCCAATGTCCCCCACCACGGCATTAACGAGGCCACACAAGCCATCAACAACACCAACACCAGGGCGGTGAGTGCGCCCACTTGGTGGGACAAGGGCCAGGCCCAAGGGGTATCCCACCTGAGCGACACACCAGGTTGGTTCGGTGCAGATCGCATGATTGGGCGGTTCATGGCTTGGCCCCACCCGTTGCATGGGGGCGCTCTGTTTGTCCTGGCGCTGTGTTGGCCTGTGCAGAAGGTGTGACTGGGCGGTCCGCAGGCGTTGCGCTGGGCCAACGCCACTCCCCATACCACCACTGATCGGCCACCCCTTGCGGGTCCAGGGTTGGCTCGGCTTTCAAGGCCAGCAGCTGCACCGCCACACCTGACCCCAAGTGCTGTTGCCATTGGGCCTGCAATTGGGTGGCCACCGAGGCCTGCAAAACCTGACCAGAAACGGTGATGTTCTGGCCATCCCACACCATGCGCTCCCAGCGCACCAGGGGCGCGGCCATCGTAGCCAGTGTTTGCCAACTGTTCCAAGGCTCGGGCTTGGCAGCTTGTTTCGCAGCTGTGCCTTGCAGCTCGTCTTGCCATTGGCGCTGCGCTTGCAGCAAGCGCTGATGCTGTGCGCGCAACGGAGCTTGCGCTTCAATCTGAGCCTGCATTTGGGCATTGGCCTCTACCCATTTCTGATGGTGCCAGGCCAGCAAACCCGCCAAGCCGGCCCAAACCACCAAGGAGATACCTAAAGTCCATGTCCAACGCTGTCGCCACCAACGCCTTTGGCGCTGCCACAGGCGCTCGCGCATGGGCAGCAGGTTGATCGGACTCATGCCACAAACCGGCGCAATGCCAGCCCCATGGCCAACGGGCTTGACTGCGCATTGGCACTTGCAGGCACCAAGCGTTGAACATGTTCGCTCCAACGCTGCAAGGCTTGGGCTTGTACATCGACAACCCACGGCATGAGGTTGGCCGCTCGAACCCAATCCAACATGGGCTGCAAGTCACTCAAAGGCACTGCACAGACGGTGTATGAGGCGGCATGGGTGTTTGGGGCATCATGCCAGGCGTAGTCCCAACTCACTTGCGACAAATCCCATGGCAGTTGTTCGCGCAAGCGCAAGCCAATTTGAAAGTGCAAGTCCTCGCCGTGCAAGCGCGGATCCATGGCCATCACCTGCTGCCACACCATGTCGTCTGGAACCGCCAAGGCGACCCGCCGCACCCGACTGGCGCTGCGACGCCAGGCACGCGCCAGAGCCGCACTGGGGTTGGCCTCATCCTGCCAGCTTTCTTGCTCGCACAGGCTCAGATGCCAGCCCTGGGCCGGGTGGCCGTCCACGGCCACCAAGCTCAAGCAGTCTTCACCCCAGTCGACCCCGAGCAGGGCTTGTCGCCCAGCGCGCATGAAGGTTTTGCCCCACGCCATGTGCACCTCCCTGATGTTTCACCACATCCTAACAATGAATTCTTTTGGTTTCAACATCTACAACCCGATTCACGCCCGGGTGGTATTTTTTATAATCGCCGTTTTCTCTCACCGTGCCGGCCACACCGGCGCGGTTACCCATGAACCGCAAATCCACCCCCGAGGCAGCCGCCAACGACAGCAGTCCGTCCCAACTGGGTGCCTTGGTATGGGGCTTTCTCAAGTGGTCGGTGGGTTTGAGCGTGGCCGGTGTTTTATCGGTTTCACTGCTGGTCGCCTTGGCCTTGGCCATGGCATATCCACAGCTGCCAGACATCTCTGACCTGGCCGATTACCGGCCCAAACTGTCCATGCGGGTGTACTCGGTCGAGGGCACCTTGATAGGCGAGTTTGGCGAAGAGCGGCGCAACTACACCGAATTCAAAGACATCCCGCAGGTCATGAAGGACGCGGTCTTGGCCATTGAAGACGCCCGCTTTTATCACCATGGTGGGGTCGATTACATTGGTTTGGTGCGCGCCAGCTTGGCCAACTTGGGCCGGGCGAAAAGCCAAGGGGCGTCAACCATCACCATGCAGGTGGCGCGCAATGTCTACCTGAGCTCTGAGAAAACCTTCACCCGCAAAATTTACGAACTGCTGCTGACCTTCAAACTCGAACACCTGCTGACCAAAGACCAGATTTTTGAGATTTATCTCAATCAGATTTTTTTGGGCAACCGCGCTTACGGCTTTGCCGCCGCCTGTGAAGCTTATTTCGGCAAACCCCTGAAGTCCATCAGCGTGGCCGAAGCCGCGATGCTCGCAGGCCTGCCCAAAGCCCCATCGGCCTACAACCCCATCAACAACCCCAAGCGCGCACGATCGCGCCAGCTCTACATCATTGAGCGCATGCTCGACAACGGCTTCATCACGCAGGCCCAAGCCGATCAGGCCAAGGGCGAAGAGTTGCAGGTGCGCAATGCCAATTTGGGTTTTCGCAACCACGCTGACTATGTGGCCGAGATGGCGCGGTCCTTGATGTTCGCGCAATACGGTGCGGATGCCTATACCCGTGGTTTGAAGGTCTACACCACGGTGCGTGCCGCCGATCAAGAGGTGGCCTACCAAGCCTTGCGCCGGGGCATCATGGACTATGAAAAGCGCCAGCAATACCGGGGCCCCGAAAAGTTCATCGACCTGCCCGCCAATGCGCGCGAACGCGATGAGCTGATCGATGACACCCTGGTCGAGCAAGGTGACAAGGGCGACTTGTTGGCCGCTGTGGTGCTCGAAGCCTCGCCAAAAATGGTGCGGGCCGTGCGCCAAAACGGCGAGGTGATCGAAGTCACGGGTGAGGGGCTCAAGCCAGTTCAATCGGGCTTGGCCGACAAAGCACCGCCCAATATCAAGCTCAGGCCAGGCGCGGTGGTCCGCATCTTCAAAGGCACCCAATGGGAGATCACCCAATTGCCAGAGGTCGAAGGGGCTTTTGTGGCCTTGGACCCGCGCGACGGCGCGATTCGTGCCCTGGTGGGCGGCTTTGATTTCGATAAAAACAAGTTCAACCACGTGACCCAAGCCTGGCGCCAGCCGGGGTCGAGCTTCAAGCCCTTCATTTACTCTGCCGCTCTGGAAAAGGGTTTCACACCCGCCACCGTGGTCAACGATTCGCCTCTGTTTTACGACGCCAGCGTGACCGGCAGCCAAGCCTGGGAGCCCAAAAATTACGACGGCACCTTTGAAGGGCCGATGAGCTTGCGCAAGGGACTGGCCAAGTCCAAGAACATGATTTCGATACGTGTGCTGGAAGCCGTGGGACCACAAAACGCCCAAAACTGGATCGCCCAATTTGGCTTTGACCCGCAACGCCACCCGGCCTATCTGACCATGGCGCTGGGGGCAGGTTCGGTCACCCCGTTGCAAATGGCCACCGGTTATTCGGTGTTTGCCAATGGTGGTTTTCGCATCAACCCCTATCTGATCACCAAGGTGACCGACGCCATGGGCAAAGTGCTGTCGGACTACACCCCCATTGAACAAGAGGAATCGGTGCGCGCCATCAGCGCGCGCAACGCGTTTGTGATGAGCAGCCTGCTGCAAGAGGTCACCCGGTCAGGCACCGCTTCCAAGGCGCAGACGACTTTGAAACGCAATGACATTTACGGCAAAACCGGCACCACCAACGACTCGATGGACGCATGGTTTGCCGGGTACCACCCCACCTTGACAGCGGTGACCTGGATTGGCTACGACACGCCGCGCAAACTGGGTGACCGCGAAACCGGCGGTGGGCTGAGTTTGCCGGTGTGGATCCAATACATGCAAGCCGCGCTCAAAAACACACCCATCACCGAATTGGGCGCACCCGCAGGCGTGGTTTATGAAGCTGGCGACTGGTTTTTCACCGAGTTTTCGCGCGCCTCAGGCATCAGCAGTTTGGGGATGGACAACAAATCGGGCAACAGTGAGTTGCCTGCGGCCGACGAGAAAAAGAGAATCCTCGACCTGTTCAAGAACTGAAGCTGAGCGGCAAGCCGGCTTGAGCGCTGGCATCTTGCCCCAATTGCACCCAAAAATCGCCTTGGCCCTTGGTGTCCATCCAGGTCTCACCGTTGTGGCGATAGTGGTAACCGCCACTGCGGGTGGCCAACCACACCTCGTGCAAAGGCTTTTGCAGGTTGATCACAATTTGACTGCGGTTGGCAAACACCAAGGTGATCATGCCACCCACGCGTTGGTTGTCGATATCGGCATTTGTGGATTCGTTGATGCGGTCGCAATGTTGTTCGACCGAGAGCAGCAAGGCTTCGGCCTGGTTCATGAATTCGGTATCGGTCATACAAAGGCACCACAGGCGCTGGCTACAATTTCAAAATGAAACACAGGCTCATTCTATTCAGACGGTTTGTCCTTGCGATGGGTGTGGCCGCCTTGGCCTCGGCCTGCGGCCAGCGCGGCCCGCTGTACCTGCCCACAGACGTGCCCCCCGATCAACGCAGTCCCTTTCCCCAAGTGATGGTGCCTGGCATGGGACAGCCCAACCCTTCCCCCTCCAAACCATCTCCAACGCCCAGCCCGGCGACACCCAATGCCCCAGCGGCTACCCCACCATGACCATGCCCCATATTGATTTGCCCGGCGCGCCGTTTTTATCGCAACGACAAGGCCATCTTTGGGTGGAAGAAGTTCGCTTGTCCACCTTGGCGCAGCAACATGGCACACCGCTGTTTGTGTATTCCAAAGCCGCGATGTTGAGCGCTTTGGGCGCTTACCAAAAAGCGTTCAAAGGCCGCCAAGCGCAGGTGCATTACGCGATGAAAGCCAATTCGTCCTTGGGCGTGTTGCAAGTGTTTGCGCAAGCGGGTTGCGGCTTTGACATCGTCTCGGGTGGCGAGCTTGCGCGCGTGTTGGCTGCGGGTGGCCAAGCGGACAAGGTGATTTTTTCGGGCGTAGGCAAAACCCGCGCCGAGATGCGCCAAGCGCTCGACGCAGGTATCGCTTGCTTCAATGTCGAGAGCGAAGCTGAGTTGGATGTGCTGAGCGCTGTGGCGCTGTCGTGCGGCAAGGTCGCACCGGTGAGCATCCGCATCAACCCCAATGTGGACCCGCAAACCCATCCGTACATCTCCACTGGGCTCAAGGGCAACAAGTTTGGCATTGCCCACGAAGACACTTTGCGTTGCTACCAACACGCCGCCTCCTTGCCCGGCTTGAAGGTGGT
>CAXNFO010000113.1:0-6428 GCA_964201395.1 Limnohabitans sp. | reverse complement strand
GAAAAACAATTGCGCGCCCAACAGCACCGCGATGCGCATGAAAAAAGGTGGTCGGACAAAAAAAGTTTGATGGCTGTTGAGACCCCACAAACGCCATGACCCACGATGTGCAACGGCCGAGCATCCATGCGGGCACTTTGGCCCACGCCCCGCCATCTTTGACCGAGCAAGTGGGCGCGGCTTTTGGTGAACATGGTTTGTTGTCGCGAATGTCTGGGCACTTTCTGGTGAGAGAGGGTCAGACCGAAATGGCATTGGCGGTGGCCCGTCAAATTGAACAAGGCGGTTTCTTGGTGATAGAGGCAGGCACGGGCGTGGGGAAAACCTATGCTTATCTGGTTCCAGCCTTGATGAGTGGGGAGCGCCTATTGCTATCGACGGCCACCAAGGCCCTGCAGGACCAACTCTTTGAGCGCGATTTGCCCAACTTGATTGATGCGTTGGGCTTACCCATCCGTTTGGCTCTTTTGAAGGGGCGCTCCAACTATTTGTGCACCCATCGAATGCGACAGCATCTGGGGCAAGAAATGCATGCAGACCGCCACGGGCGAGCGCACATGGCCATCATTGTCAAATGGGCGCAGCAAACCCAGACGGGGGATTTGGCCGAGGTGGATGGCTTGGATGACCGATCTCCTATTCTTCCCATGGTGACCTCAAGCCGGGACAATTGCGTGGGCTCCAACTGTCCCGACTTCAAATCCTGCCATGTCTTGGAGGCCCGGCGCAAAGCCATGGCCGCAGATGTGGTGGTGATCAACCACCATCTGTTTTTTGCCGATATGGCGGTTCGAGAAGCATCGATGTCTGAGTTGCTGCCTTCGGCGAGGGTGGTGGTGTTCGATGAAGCCCACCAACTGAATGAAACGGGCGTGGCATTTTTGGGCAAAGATTTATCGAGCGCCCAATTGATCGACTTGCGGCGAGATATTTTGGTCGCAGGATTGCAAATGGCACGCGGACTGGCGGACTGGAATGGCCTGTGCAGTGTTTTGGAAAAAGTCACCCGGGATTGGCGGCTATCCCTTCCACAGCAAATTCCCGGGGGGCGATTGGGGTGGGATCAAACATCCCCCATCGGTTGTCACCCACAACTTTGGCAACAGGTCCTGCAAGATGTCGGAACGGCTCTGACCCATTTGATTGCAGCCTTGGACTCTGTCAGTGAAATAGCCCCTGACTTTGTGCGTTTGTATGAAAGAACCAATGAGCTCGCGCGCCGGGTTGACCAGTTTTTGCAACCCGCGCAAGCTGCGGCCGTGCGTTGGGTGGAGGCATCAGGGTCCATCAAATGCGTTGAATCACCCTTGGACATTGCCGACGCATTCAGCACGGAGTTGAACAAAACACCGCCAACCACCAGCGAGGGGGAATTGGCCAAAACCTGGATCTTCACCTCGGCCACCTTGGGTGATGAGCCTTCCTTGAATTGGTTCACCCAACCCATCGGATTGAGCGGTGCAACCATCATGCGCGTTGCCAGTCCATTTGAGTATCAACACCAAGCCCTATTGCACATACCCGCGAACTTTCCCAAACCACTCGACCCTCACCACAGTCTGGAAGTGGCCAGGCTGGCCGCTGAAGGTGCCCGGCGTTTGGGTGGCCGTACCCTGGTCTTGACCACCAGTTTGAAAGCCTTGAATGTCATCGGGGAAGAAATCACCCAAATCTTGTCAGACGGTTCGCCCATTGAGGTGTTGCTGCAAGGGCAATGGCCCAAAAGACGTTTGATGGAGCGTTTTCGCCAGGGCAGCGATGGGGGTGCACCAGGCTGTGTCTTGGTGGCATCGGCCAGCTTTTGGGAAGGCTTTGATGTGCCCGGCCAAGCCTTGCAATTGTTGATCATTGATAAATTGCCATTTCCTTCCCCGGGAGATCCCTTGGTCAAAGCCAGGGGAGACAGGTTGCAAACGCAGGGCAAAAGTTCCTTTGCGGACTATTCTTTGCCCGAGGCCATCGTGGCCCTCAAGCAAGGGGCCGGGCGTTTGATCCGACATGAAAGCGACCGGGGTGGTTTGTTGATAGCGGATAACCGCTTGCTCAGTGCCTCGTACGGACGCCGCATATTGGCGGCGCTGCCAAGCATGCAGCAGGTCGATCAGACGAAGGATTTTTGGGATGCTTTGGTGAGCATCACCACAACTTCCACCAAGGTTTTTTGAGCGGGTCCGCAGTGGGGGCTACTTTGACAATGGGCTTGCCCAGCAAAGGACTGTTGGGAAAGTTTTTCTCCAATATCCGCTTGTTGTCGTCCCTCAAAGCGGTCAAGCCCAAGGTGTCGTAGCAGCGCATGAGAATTCCCAAGGCCTCCTCTATGGAGGCAGAGCTGGGGAAGTCCTGAACCACCGTTTGCGCCCGGTTGACAGCGGCCACACAGGCTCCGGTTCTCAAATAGTATTTGGCCACATTGAGCTCGGACCTGGCCAATGTGTTGACGATGTACTGCATTCTGGCGATCGAATCAGGGGCGTAGCGTGAATCAGGAAAGCGCGTCACCAATTCTTTGAAGGCCTCAAACGATTGGCGTGCTGCCATTTGATCCCGTTCCGACAAGTCTGGCTTCAAAATGCCCCCCAGCAAACCCAGGTCGTCATTGAAGTTGATGGTGCCCTTCAAATACAAGGCGTAATCCAAGGCCGGATTCACAGGGTTGAGGCGAATGAACCGATCCAGTGTGGCCACGGCCAATATCGGCTCGTTGTTTTTAAATTGGGCAAATGCCTTTTCCAGTTGCGCCTGTTGGGACAAAACAGTACCGGCTGCCCGTCCCTCCAGTTTGTCGTAAAGACCAATGGCTTTTTCATAAGCGCCAGCAGCCATTTCGCTTTTTGCTTCTTCGTGCAGTTTTTCAACGCTCCATCCGGCGGTTGGGTCGTCGTTCGAAGCACAGCTCACCACCAGCCACAGCAGGCCCATTAAGCTTGATAATCTCAGGAATCGCAACATTCATACACCTTGTCTAATTCGACTTCATCATTATCAATCATGTCCAAGCCCAGTGTGACTGCCACAGAGGGCATTGTCGATGAGGATTTATTCGATGGCCCTGAGCCTGATGCGCAAGAGGTCGAGATCCGACAAATACGCATCACCCCCGAGCAACATGGCTTGCGTTTTGATTTGGCCCTGAGCCAAGCGTTGCAGGATTTCTCACGAAGTTTTGTGGTTCAGCTCATCACGGACCAAAGAGTTCGTTCCTTGGAGGGGGCTGCAAGCCTTAAGCCATCGTCCAAAGTCAAGTCGGGTCAGGGTTTTGAAGTCGAGATCAGGCCCAGCTTGCAGAGCCAGGCCTTTCAAGCCCAAGAAATGGCGATTGACACCATTTACGAGGATGAACACTTGCGAGTGATATCCAAGCCCGCTGGCTTGGTGGTTCATCCTGCGCCGGGTAATTGGTCGGGTACCTTGCTCAATGGTTTGCTGGCCTTGGATGCGTGTTCTTGGCAAACACCCAGGGCAGGCATTGTTCATCGCTTGGACAAAGACACCAGTGGATTGATGGTCGTTGCGCGCAGCCGGGCATGCATGGATGCTTTGGTGAGCTTGATATCCAAGCGCCAAGTGCAGCGCCAGTATTTGGCTTTGACCCACCGGACGTGGCAAGGGGGTGGCCGTGATGTTGATCTGCCGATTGGCAGAGATCCGCGGCAACGATTGCGCATGGCGGTGGTTGATTTGTCACGCCATCCTGGCAAGGTGGCCCAAACGCACGTGGAGTGCTTGGGCCGCAATGAAGAGGTGAGTTTGCTGCATTGCACCTTGTCAACAGGCAGAACCCATCAAATTCGCGTTCATTTGTCCCACTTGGGCCACCCTTTGGTGGGTGATGCACTGTATGGTGGAAAGACCACCGCAGACATACAGCGCCAAGCTTTGCATGCACACAAACTGGGGTTCATTCATCCGATGACAGGGCTGGCTTGCGAATGGCAACTGCCTTTGCCGCCAGACATGCGCCAGGCCATTTTTGCCATGGGTCTCAGCTACAATTAAATTGGTTTTCTTTTACTCTGTTTGCGGCTTTGAGACCCTAAAGCCATCTCGATCACGGTTTTTCCTCCACACCCCATGAACACTTCGGATGCCAAACGTGTCCTTGAAACTGCCTTGATTTGCACCCAACAGCCGATTGCGGTCAAGGAGATGAGCGCTCTTTTTCAAGATCAGCTGGGGATGGACACGATCAAAAACATCTTGTCAGACTTGCAGCTTGATTGGGCCCAGCGTGGTGCAGAGCTTGTGGAAGTCTCCAGCGGGTGGAGGTTTCAAAGTCGGCCCGAGATGAGGGTGTTTTTGGATCGACTTCATCCTGAAAAACCGCCCAAATACTCTCGTGCTGCAATGGAAACACTGGCCATCATCGCCTATCGGCAACCGGCCACCCGCGGGGATATGGAAGACATCCGCGGGGTGACCATCAACTCGCTGGTGATCAAACAACTGGAAGACCGGGGCTGGGTAGAGGTCATAGGGCACCGCGAGTCTGTGGGCCGCCCTGCTTTGTATGCCACCACGCGGCAGTTTTTGGATGACCTGGGCTTGGCGTCATTGGATCAATTGCCAGCGCTGGAAAACCCGAAAAACCCATTGGAAGCCTTGGCTGTTCTTGAAGAAAGCGGTGAGTCCCTGCAGCTCAGCCTGGACCCTGAAAGCCAGTTGCCTGACGCTTCAGAAGGCCAACAGACACTTCCCCCATCATGACCGACAACCACACAGGGCGCCGATCCAAGCGGTCGCCAGCTGGTCAGGCTGAAGCGAAATTGGCCTCCGCTTCCATTCGTTTTGAAGATGTGATTTCAGGCGACTTCGACGCCGAGCAGCAAGCTGCTCCTGAGACACCTAAAAAGCGTGTGTTGTTGCCTCAAGCAGAAAGCCCCAAGCTGCACAAGTTACTGGCCCAAGCGGGCTTGGGCTCGCGCATCGAAATGGAGTCCTTGATCACCCAAGGCAAGATCACCGTCAATGATGTGCTGGCCCATGTGGGGCAAAGGGTGCAAGTTGGTGACCAAGTCAAGCTGTCGGGTAAACCGCTTAAATTGAGGTTTGCAGCACCCCCTTTGCGTGTCATTGCCTACCATAAGCCGGTGGGAGAAGTGGTGACCATGGATGACCCACAAAACAGGCCCACCGTTTTTCGCAAATTACCAAAGGTGTGGCAGGGCAAATGGCAGGCTGTGGGGCGCCTTGACTTGAACACCGAAGGGCTTTTGCTCTTCACCAGTTCGGGTGAGTTGGCCAACCAATTGATGCATCCCCGGTTTGGTTTGGAGCGCGAATATGCCGTTCGGGTCTTGGGGGCATTGAGCAACGTGGAAAAGCAAATATTGCTCGACGGCGTTACCTTGGATGATGGCTTGGCCCGCTTTGGCACCATCCAAGATGGGGGGGGTGAAGGTGCCAATTGTTGGTACCGGGTGACCATCTCCGAGGGGCGCAATCGCGAGGTTCGGCGCATGCTCGAGTCCTTGGGGCACGCGGTCAGTCGGCTCATCAGAATCCGTTATGGGGCCATGGTCCTGCCCCAAGGTCTCAAGCGCGGTGCTTGGATGGAGTTGGATGAATCGGATGTTCGCGCGTTGACCCAAGCCGTGGGCGGGATGGGGCGCCACTCACCTGCTGGTGGTCCGACGACCTCTTCCAGTGCAAGGCCATTGCGAAAACCCCTGGCGGGGGCATCGCCGGTGCACCATTTTTCAGGCGGCAGTTCCGACCAGTCCAGTGAGCAAGACGCCAACCCTGCAAAGGCCCGTCCAACGGCTGCCATGCCTTTGATTGGCGCTGACAGCTTGAGGCGATTGCGCAAAGCCAAGCCCAGTCAGCGCAAGGGCGCCGTGGGTCTTGCCCGTCCCTCTCGTACCAAGGGCAGGGTAGGGCGCTGATGGTTCAAGGCCATTCACCAAGGCCTTCACCACTCAGTTAAAATAATGCACTCTTTCAGCCGGATTGGCTGGTTTAACCTGAGAAATGTCATGTCGATTGAACGCACCCTCTCCATCATCAAGCCCGATGCCGTTGCTAAAAATGTGATTGGCCAAATCTACGCCCGCTTCGAAGCTGCGGGATTGAAAATTGTGGCTTCGCGCATGGCCCACTTGTCACTGGCAGAAGCCCAGGCTTTTTACGGCGTCCACAAAGACCGTCCTTTTTTCAAAGATTTGGTCGATTTCATGGTCTCTGGCCCTGTCATGATTCAAGTGCTCGAGGGCGAAAATGCCATTTTGAAGAACCGCGATTTGATGGGTGCGACTGACCCTAAAAAGGCTGCCGCTGGCACCATTCGCGCAGATTTCGCTGACAGCATTGACGCCAATGCGGTTCATGGCTCAGACGGCCCCGACACAGCCAAAGGCGAAATCGCATTCTTCTTTGCGGGCATGAACACTTACTCGCGCTGAGCCCTTATCGGGTTTGCACGCGTTGGCGAA
>CAXNFO010000112.1:0-6432 GCA_964201395.1 Limnohabitans sp. | reverse complement strand
GCTGACTTGGCCGTGCATTCGCTCAAAGACGTGCCCATGGACATGCCCGACGGGTTCGCCCTGTCATGCGTGATGGAGCGCGAGGACCCGCGCGACGCCTGGGTGTCGCCCCAGTTTGCCCGCTTGGAAGACTTGCCCGCCGGCGCGGTGGTGGGCACATCGAGTTTGCGCCGCACCGTGTTGTTGCGTGCGCTGCGCCCCGATTTGCGCATTGAGCCGCTGCGGGGCAATTTGGACACCCGCTTGCGCAAGCTCGATGAAGGCCAATATGCCGGCATTGTGTTGGCTGCCTCTGGCCTCAAGCGGTTGGGCTTGCAAGCGCGGATTCGGCACATCTTTGAGACCGAGCAAATGCTGCCCGCTGCAGGGCAGGGGGCCTTGGGCATAGAAACCCGCTCGAACCGCAGCGATGTGCAACAGGCCTTGGCCTCTTTGTCGCACCACACCTCTTGGCTGGCGGTGGCCGCCGAGCGTGCAGTTAGCCGTGCCATGGGTGGCAGTTGCTCCATGCCACTGGCCGCACATGCCACGGTGCAAGGTGAACAGTTGCATTTGCGTGCGGCCTGGGGCGACCCAGAGGGCGACGCCCATTTGGTCACGGCCCAGGTGTTTGGCGTGGTGGGCTCTTTGGAGCAAGCCGAGGCCCTGGGATTGGAAGTGGCCCTGGCTCTGCGCGCTGTTGGTGCTCGGTGACAGTGCACACACCACAGCGGCGCTCCACCTGAAAGCGGTTGTTGAAACTGGTCTTGACCCGACCTGAGGCCGAGGCCCCGGCCTGGGTTCAGGGCTTGGTCGAGGCGGGGCACCAAGTGCAATGCCTGCCTTTGTTGGCCTTTGGCCCAGCGCCAAATCCCCAAGCCCTGGACGATGCGTGGCAGGCGGCCCACAGCTATCACGCGGCCATGTTTGTCAGCAGCCAAGCGGTGCGTTCTTTCTTTGCTGCGCGACCGAAGCACTTGGTTTGGCCCTCGCGCTGTTGGGCCACGGGGCCGGGAACCCGCGCGGCCTTGCTCCAAGCGGGTGTGCAGCCCGGACAGATCGACATGCCGGATGCGAATGCGGCGCAACTGGATTCCGAGGCTTTGTGGGCGGTGGTCGCCCAGCAGGTGGTGTCCCCACAGGGCTGCGCAACCGCGTCGGTATTGCTGGTGCGGGGCAGCGACGCCCTGGCAACGCAACAGGCGGCGGGCCATGGCCGCGATTGGTTGGCCCAGCAACTGCTCGCTGCTGGCGTGCAGGTGGCCTATGTGGTGGCCTACCAGCGGCTGGCCCCGCCGTGGACTGACAGCGACAGGGACCAGGCTGCGCAAGCGGCCACCAATGGCGCGGTGTGGTTGTTCAGCAGTTCACAGGCTTGGCTGCAATTGCAGCGATTGATGCCCCATCAAAACTGGTCCCGAGCGCGTGCCTTGGCCACCCACCCACGCATTGCCTCGGCCCTGGCTTCGCAAGGCGCCTGGGGGCAGGTGGTCACCTGCAAAGGCGATTTGGCGGCTGTGTGCCTGGCCCTTGACCATCCAGCCCATTGGGCTTGAGCGTTGCGCCTGCCCAGCGAAGGGTAGGGTCGCTGGACAAAGGTCAATAGAATCCCCCCATGAATTCCGAGCCAGCGCCTGCTGTTCCCCACGCTGATCCACAGCCACCCCCAGTGCCCATGCTGGCAGAGCCTGCCAGGCCATCCAAAACCGGGTTATGGGTCTTGAGCGGTATCAGCCTGTGCGCTTTGGTGTTGGCCGCGCTGTCATGGTGGAAGCTGTCACATATCCAAGAAACCTTGGCGCGCCAAACGGCCGACAGTGGGTCGGTGTCCTTGGAGGCGCGCGCCAGTGCCAAGCAGGCCCAAGAGTTGGCCCGCGACACGGCAGCCCGTTTGGCGGTCAATGAGACCCGCTGGAGTGAGGTGGCCTTGCAGCGCAGCCAGCTTGAAGAATTGATGCAAAGCCTGTCGCGTTCACGCGATGAAAATCTGGTGGTCGATATCGAGTCGGCTTTGCGCCTGGCTTTGCAGCAGGCCCAACTCACTGGCAGTGTTCAGCCTTTGGTGGGGGCGCTCAAGTCGGCGCAGCAGCGTTTGTCGCGCGTGGCCCAACCGCGGCTGTCACCGGTGCTGCGCGCCTTGACCCGTGACCTGGAGCGGGTTCAATCCATTTCTGTCACTGACACCCCTGCTTTGCTGGTCAAGTTCGATGAATTGGTGCGCATGGTGGACGAATTGCCTTTGGCCAATGCGGTGGGGGTGACCAAGGCAGCTGCAGCACCCCTGCCCGCCAGCAGTTGGGCGCGTGCCATCAGTGCCAGTTGGTGGGAGCAGTGGCTCAAAGAGGTCGGCACCCAGGTGGCTGATTTGGTTCGCATCAGCCGCATTGACCAACCCGAGGCTTCTTTGCTGTCGCCAGACCAAAGTTTTTTTGTGCGCGAAAACCTCAAACTGCGCTTGCTCAATGCACGCTTGGGGTTGTTGGCCCGGCAGTTTGAAGCTTCGCGCAACGATGTGTTGTCGGTGCGCCGTGATGTGCAGCGGTATTTTGAGACGAGTGGCCGCAAATCCATAGCGACCTTGGCCCTGTTACAAGAGGTGGAAACCCAGCTCAAGCAAGTAGAGTTGCCCCGCCTCGACGAGAGCATGGCCGCTTTGGCCACGGCTTCGGCAGGGCGTTGACATGAAGACGGCGATTGGTTTGGTGGCCTTGGTGGCTGTGGCTGTGGGGGCGGCTTTGCTGGTGGGGAGCAACCAAGCCAGCGTGACTTTTTTTTGGTCGCCTTACCGCATGGATGTATCGCTCAACTTGTTTTTATTGGTCTTGGCTCTGGTGTTTGTGGCTTTGCATTTGGCTTGGCGTGGGGTGGGTGGTTTGTTTGATTTGCCCCGTGAAGCCCGCCGCTGGCGCATGCGCCAACAAGAGCGCGCCATGCATGGCTCATTGTTGTTGGCGCAAAGCCAATGGATGGCGGGCCGGTTTCTGCGCGCGCGCGCCTTGGCTTTGGCGGCCATTGAGCATGAAAGGATTTTGAGCCGCTTGCAAACCGATGAAGACCCTGGCCCGGCGCATGCACCAGAGGTCCGTCACTTGGCCCACTTGGTGGTGGCCGAGTGTGCCCATGCCCTGCAAGACCGTTCGGTGCGCGACCAGCATGCCCAGTTGGCCTTGCAGGTGGCGAGTCAAATGACCAGGGGTTCGGCCACCGCCTCGGCAGCCTTGGATGCCGTGCACTTGAATGCAGCACGCTGGTCCTTGATCGATCGCGAACCCACCAACGCCATGCTGTGGCTGGCCAAGTTGCCACTGGGCAGTGTGCGCCGAACCGTGGCCTTGCGTTTGAGGCTCAAGGCGGCACGTTTGTCACAAGACCACCGAGTGGCCTTGGAGACAGCGCGATTGTTGGCCAAGCATGGCGCGTTTGCGGCCGAGCCCGCGCGCAGCTTGGTACGGGGTTTGTTGCAGTCGGTTTTGAGCGATTGCCATGACCAGGGTCAATTGGTCAAAGTGTGGCAAGGCTTGGATGTGATCGAGCAAACCATGCCCGAGGTGGCGGTGCATGCCGCCCAGCGTTTATTGGTGGTTCAAGGCGAGCCAGGTTTGGCCTTGGCTTGGATTCAACCCGTTTGGCGTGATTGGGTGCAAAGCCCGCAGCCCTGGCCGGTGGGCTTGAGTGCAGCCGTTGTGGATGTGATTGAGCAGTCTCTCCAGCGCCAAGCACCCAGCGCCCAGTGGTTGACCTGGGTCGAGCAAGCACGCCTGGCCATGCCACGCCACCGCGAGTTGCAATATCTGGCTGGCATGGTGTGCATGCAGCACGCTTTGTGGGGCAAGGCCCAACAAATGCTGTCACCGGTGGCGGGCCAGTTGGCATCACCGTCATTGCAGCGCAAGGCCTTTGCGGCCTTGGCCGCCTTGGCCGAACAGCGCGATGAACCCGCTGTGGCGCAGGCCATGTGGAAGCAAAGCGCGCTGGTGGTTCAGCAGCCTTAGTTAGCCAGAGACGGGCCAAAAAAAAGGCACCCCAGGGTGCCTTTTTGCATCAAGCTTGGCCTGCTGGGGGATCGAAAGGCATGGCCATTTGGCGCAAGTCTTTGCGCGTTTCGACCAAGATCAGCGGACCTTCATCAACCACCACGATGGGTGGGCGCTCACGCGGCACATGGATGGGCCGTGGTTCGGCCGCAATCGCCGCTTGGACCTGGGCCACACGCTCGGGGTTGGAGCTCACCCATTCCAAACCGCTTTGGTGCGCCAAGGCATTCAGGTCTTGCAAGGGCAGGTCATAGTGGCCGATCTGGGGCATGGCCCGGCGCGATGCCGTTGCGACTGGCGCAGAGCTGGCAGGGGTGGGCTGCGCCATCGTGGTTGATGTGTTGGCCGCGTCATCCGTTGGCTGGTCGTTGCGCTCGCGGCGTTCACGGCCATAACGGTCACGTGAGCGGCGGTCGCGGCGATCATCAGCTTGGGGCGATGGGTTCTGTGCGTCGTTGTCACCGCCATGAGAGCCCATGGCCGTGGATTCACCTTGCAAGGCGCTGCCGTGCGGGGCCAAGCGCGAAGGCTCCATGGCCGTGCCCGCATCCTGCGCTTGCGCGCTGGGGTTGTTGTCTCCGTTGTCGCTGCTCTCAAGGGTGCGCGGGCGGCGTTCGCCACGTTCACGACGGCCTTCGCCGCGTTCGCGCCGACCATCGCGCTCACCGCGGGCAGGACGCTCCGCTGCGGCAGGTGTGGGCTCCACAGCGCCATTCGTGGCCGCTGTGTTTTGCGCGGTGGTGTCCAAGGCATTGCCTGTGTTGTCGCGCTCTGGGCGGGCGGGACGATCGCCACGCGGGCCACGGCGCTCGCTGCGTTCGTTGCTGCGCTCGCCAGGACGTGCCTCACGGGGTGGACGCTCGGCGCGGGCGGGACGGTCGCCACGTTCTTCACGCTCACCGCGTTCTCCACGGTCCCCTCGATCACCTCCGCGATCGTTGCGGTCACCGCGGCGTCCGCCACGGCGACCATCGCCGTTGCGTCCCTCGCGGGTTGGTTCTTTCTTGTCGCCGGCGCTGCCAGGGGTGGCCGCGGGTTGGGCGGTGGCGGGGGCCGCGGGTGTGCCGCCGCCAAACAGGCCTTTGATCCAACCAAAAAAGCCTTTTTCTGCGGGGGCTTGCGCGGCAGGCACCGGGGGCGGCGTGACCGCTGCTGGGGAGGGTGTTGGGGCCACAGGCTTGGGCGCTGCCACGGGGGCGGGCGCATCGGGCAGCACGCCTTTGATGACGGGTGTTTGCTTGTTGGTGGGCTCTTGCGAGCGGCGGGTGACAGCGGTCGGGTCTTCGATGTCCTCGGCCATTTTGTAGCTGGCCTGGATGTTGTCCAAACGCGGATCGTCGTGCTTCAAGCGCTCGAGACGGTAGTTGGGGGTTTCCAGGGTTTTATTGGGTACCAGCAGCACATTCAAGCGTTGTTTGATTTCGATTTTGGCGATCTCGGTGCGCTTCTCGTTCAACAGGAAAGAAGCCACTTCCACCGGCACTTGGGCGTGCACGGCGGCGGTGTTGTCCTTGAGGGACTCTTCTTGGATGATGCGCAAAATTTGCAACGCCGAGCTTTCAGTGTCGCGCACATGGCCAGAGCCACCGCAACGGGGGCAGGGGATGGATGCACCCTCGCTCAAAGCGGGGCGCAGGCGCTGTCGGCTCATTTCCATCAGGCCAAACTTGCTGATGGTGCCAAACTGTACGCGGGCACGGTCTTGGCGCAGGGCGTCGCGCAAGCGGTTTTCCACTTCGCGGCGGTTGCGCGACTCTTCCATGTCGATGAAGTCGATGACGATCAGGCCGCCCAAGTCGCGCAAGCGCATTTGGCGCGCCACTTCGTCGGCCGCTTCCAAGTTGGTGCGGGTGGCGGTTTCTTCGATGTCGCCGCCTTTGATGGCGCGCGCCGAGTTGACGTCCACCGACACCAAGGCTTCGGTGTGGTCAATCACAATCGCGCCGCCCGAGGGCAGGTTGACGGTGCGGGCATAGGCCGACTCGATTTGGTGCTCAATCTGGAAGCGGCTGAACAAGGGAGCGTCGTCGCGGTAGCGCTTCACGCGTGCCGCGTATTCGGGCATGACGTGGCTGATGAACTGTTGGGCTTGTTCGTAAATATCATCGGTGTCAATCAAGATGTCGCCGATGTCGTTGTTGAAGTAATCGCGGATGGCGCGAATCACCAAGCTGGACTCTTGGTAAATCAAGAAAGCGCCTTTGCCGCCTTGGGCTGCGCCGTCAATGGCGGTCCACAGTTTGAGCAAGTAATTCAAGTCCCATTGCAACTCTGCCGCAGCGCGGCCAATGCCGGCGGTGCGAGCAATGATGGACATGCCGTTGGGGTATTGAAGTTGGTCCAGCGCTTCTTTGAGTTCGGCGCGGTCGTCACCCTCGATGCGCCGGCTCACACCGCCGCCACGGGGGTTGTTGGGCAT
>CAXNFO010000111.1:0-6472 GCA_964201395.1 Limnohabitans sp. | reverse complement strand
GTGCGCACGCCACTGTCAAAAACCAGGGGAAAGTTCGGTCCCAGGCGTTGTCGAATTTGGTGCAAGGCACTGATGGCCGATGGCGCGGCGTCGAGTTGTCGGCCACCGTGGTTGGACACATAAATAGCGTCTGCACCCATGCGGGCAATACGCTCGGCATCATCGGGGTGCATCACCCCTTTGACGATCAACCGCCCCCGCCACTGTCCACGCAAGCGCTCCAAAAAAGCCCAATTGGCCCCAGCACGAGAAGCATGGCGATCAAACCCTGCTGGGCTGCCGTCAAAGTTGGCCAGCGCAGGCGCCCCCGACAACAAGGTGGTTAAAGACCAACGGGGATGCCGTGCAAAGTCGACAAATTGGCGCGGCCCCATGCGAAACGGCATCTGAAAACCATTGCGCACATCGCGCGGGCGTGGGGCCACTTTGGGCACATCCACCGTCAGCACCAAGGTGTCATATCCAGCTTGGGACGCCCGCTGGGCCAGCGCCAAACCCGCGTCGGCAGAGCCGCTCACATACAACTGAAACCAAGCTTGACCGCCACTGTCGTTGAACATGCGCTCCAAGGCGGTGGATGCCGCCGTGGACACCCCCAGCGGCAACCCCATCTGGCGCGCCATAGACGCCAGCACCAGGTCGGCACCCGGCCAAGCCAAATTGCACATGCCCATGGGCGCGATGCCAAAGGGCAATGCGCAAGGCTTGCCCAAAAAGGCCGTGCCTAAATCGGGCGGTTGCAAATCTGCCAACACCCGGGGGGCTAACTTGACCAAGGCCAAGTCAGCGGCATTCGTCGAGGCCGCCGTTTCTTGCCCGGCAGCGCCATCGATGTAATCAAACACCATTCTCGGCAGGCGTTTTTGCGCCAAGCGACGGGCTTCAAGGTGGTGATTGACAGGGCTGGCCATGGTTCGATGAAGTTTGTTTTATCGTTGCTTGACCCGAGTCTATCTGCATAAAAAAGTGAAATGGGCTTGAGCATTGGCTACAAGTTCTGATCACCCCCGTCTGATCAAGCAAAGCCCACCTCGGTGGGCTTTTTTCATGGCTGAGCGCTTTGTGGCGGCGTCGGTTTGGACTTTTCGCGTTCTTTTTGGTATTGGTCGTACGGCGGCAATATGGGCGGATTGGGGATGTTGGGGTCAGCGTTGATCTTTTGCTGGCTTCTGATGCCCTCGTAGATTGACGCAGGGGTGATGACGCCACAGCCTGCCAAGCAAACGAACACTGCCCCGCAAAAGATGTACTTCATGAACGGCTTCTTTCTTCATTGAATATGCGGATGAACAATTACCGATTTTCGCAAGTTCATTGCACAGAGATGCAAAAGGGCAGACCTGGGCCGACTCCATCTCAAAAACGCCGTCCGAACCGGAGCGAGTTGCACACCCTCTACCAGAAGATCAAAGCAAGCCAAGGGTTAGCCCTCACAAAAGCGCGGGTGCATCGACAACCATACCTGCTCACTTGTGCCAAGCAAGGCCAGATGCTCACGCCGCACCAGAGCCGCATTCAGGCTTGGGTTTATGTACCGACCGTGATGGTGTTTGACATCCATGAAAAGTCGGGAATGTGACTCGTCAATGGCGTTTGATCAAACCATTTAATGCCCATACAATAAATGTATTCATGCAATTCACATTTGACCTGCGCAAAGATACCGCCAACCTCATCAAGCACGGACTTTCCTTGTCAGACGCACCGCTGGTTTTCAATGCGCCTAACAAGCTGACGATCCAGAGCGCACGGGGCGATGAAGCCCGCCTGATGGACGTGGCGATGGTTGAACTTGCAGGGGTGGTGCTGGTGCTGGTGTATGTGATGCGTGAACCCAACGAAGTGCGGTCCATATCTCTGCGCCGCGCATCCAAACAAGAAAGGACGCTGTATGCCCAAAACACCCACTAAACCCTCCGCAACCGATTGGGCACGTGTCAAGCGTGAAGCCACCCAAGACGCGCCCATTGCACACAACCCCACTGATGGCCCCTACAACCCAAACAATGCTGATGCCGTGGCAGCTTATTGGCAACAAGCCAGCATCAAGCGAGGGAGAGGCAGGCCTACTGCCGCCGTCAAGCGACCTACCCTGAACATGCGAGTGGATGCCGAAGTTTTGGAAGCCTTCAAGGCCACCGGGCAAGGGTGGCAAACCCGCATCAATGCCGCGCTGCGAGAAGCTGTGGCGCATGGGCTGCCCAAGGCGTGAGTTCCTCTCTGTCTGCATAAGCCTGCAACCCCAAAAAGCAAAAAGCCCAAGCGATGAGGCTTGGGCTAAGTGCTTGTTTTACTTGGGGTGGCTGATGGGGCTCGAACCCACGACAACAGGAATCACAATCCTGGACTCTACCAACTGAGCTACAGCCACCGTGTTCACACATTATAAACGCAGGTGCAGGCGAACAAAGCGCAGCCCCTGCGGTGCCGACAAACGGTCTTATGGTTTTGGTTCGGGCACCATGATTTTGACTTTCAGTTTTTCCTTCAAGTCGTTGTAGTAAGCCACGCTTTCGGCCGCAGCCATCCAGCGGGTGATTTGGGCCATTTCTTCTTTGCGGGGTGGCGCGGTCGAATTGTTCTCGCGGGCCACGACCTTGCTGATTTTCACCACCACATGCCCAGCGTTGCCCACTGCCAGCTCGACCCAAGCGGGCAAAGTTTGCGCAGGTGCACGCATCACCGCCTCGACCACCTCGGAGGGCAATTGCAGGTTTTGCTCACGTGACAAGGTTTGCACCGCGCCCAGGTTGGTCACAGGCTTGTCGGCCTTGCCATCGGCAAGTTTGGCCAGGGCTTCTTCTTTGGCCAGTTTGAGGGCTTGCTCGGCCTTCCAAAGGGCCGTGACACGCTCAGAGACCTGGTCCAAGGGCAGTGTTTTTTCGGGATAGTGTTTGACCACCCGCACCGACACCAACTGGTTCGGGCCAAATTCAACCGCTTCGGTGTTGCGCATTTTTTCGGTGGCATCGGATGAGAACAAGGCCGCCAAAACCTTGGGGTTGGCCAAGGGCCCCTTGTCGCCAGCGGCCGGCATGCGCCCCACCCCTTGCGCCGACTGGATGTCAAGCTTGAGTTTGTCGGCGGCGGGCTTCAAGGTGTCAGATTGTTCGTACACCAGGTTGGTGAATTGCTCTGCGGCTTCAGCAAACTTTTTGCGCGCTTGTTCGCGGCGCAAATCGGCCTCCAAGCCGGCTCGGGCCTGGGCAAAGGTTTGCAACTGCGGGGCTTTGATGTCGGTGACTTGGATGATGTGGAAACCGAATTCAGTTTCCACCAAGGGGCTGATCTCGCCCTTCTTCAAAGCAAACGCAGCATCCTCAAAGGCCTTGACCATCGCACCCCGGCCAAAAAAGTCGAGGTCTCCGCCCTTGGCCGCAGAGCCCGGGTCTTGGGAGTTCTTTTTGGCCAACTCTGCAAACTGCTGGGGCGACTTTTGCAAGGTGTCCCGCAGGCTTTGGGCCAAGGCTTTGGCCTTGTCGCGTTCGGCCGCTGGGGCGTCTTTGGCCGCACCAATCAGGATGTGACTGGCCCGGCGCTCGACGTTGTTGCTCAAGCGCTCTTGGTTTTGCTCGAAATATGTTTTGACATCTTGCTCGTTGAGCGAGATGGTTTTTTCGATCACCGACAAGTCCAGCACCGCATATTGCACGTCGGCCTTTTCCACAGATTTGAACTTGGCAGTATTGGCGTTGTAGTAGGCCAGCAAAGCGGCTTCGTCGGGCTTGATTTTGGCCAATTGCTCAGACGCCAAAAAGCGGGCAACCTGGATTTCACGCTTTTCGTAAAAGGCATCCAAGGTGATGTTGGCCACGGTCTGTCCCACCAGACTGCTGGCGCCCAAAGCCGCCACCACCTGGCGTGAGGCCAGATCGGCGCGCACATTGGCCTCGAACATTTCAGGGGACAAGCCCTGGGCCGAAAGCAGTTGGCGGTAGCGGTCTTTGTCAACGCTGCCGTCGGGTCGGCGCAGCGAAGCGATGGTGGGGTTTTGCATCAACTCATCGGCCACGCGCTGGTCGCTGGCAGACAACAATTGCTTTTGCGCGGCGGCGACCAGCACCCGGTCGCGCACCAATCTTTCCAAGGTACCGTAGCGGGCTTGGGGTGAATCCAATAATTTGGGGTCCAGGCCAGGGGCCTGGGCGCGGAAGCGCTCGGCCTCAGCTCGGTGGGCGTTGTCCCACTCGGGTTGGGTGATGTCCACACCATTGACGGTGGCGACCACGGCGCCTTTGTCCATGAAACTGTTGTAGCCATCGATGCCAACCAGTGCAAATGCCGGAAATATGAGCAGCACCAATAAGAACTGCATGATTCTTTTATGGTTGCGAACGAAATCAAACATGCAATCTTTCTCATGAGTCAAGAAAAAAGGCGAACACCGTTCGCCTTTGATGGTGTGGGTGGTGGTGGGTGCTGACGGTCTCGAACCGCCGACCTACGCCTTGTAAGGGCGCCGCTCTACCAACTGAGCTAAGCACCCCACCTGTTCTTCAGTTCAAGGCATCTTTCAACGCCTTGCCCGGACGAAACTTTGGCACCTTGGCGGGTGCAATTTTAATCTCAGCGCCGGTGCGCGGGTTGCGACCGATTCTGGCCTCGCGGTGACCCACCTCAAAAGTCCCAAAGCCCACCAGGGAAACCGAGTCTCCTTTTTGCAAAGCCGCTTGCACCGCGGCCAATGCAGACTCCAGGGCCCGGGTGGCACTGGCTTTGGAAATATCGGCTTGCAGGGCGATGTGGTCGATGAGGTCGGATTTGTTCACAGGGTCTTCCTTATGCTTGGTCAATGCCATAGTGGCGAATTCATTCCCCCAACACCGCCATGCAAGCCGCGCGACTTGCGTGGCCTTTGCAGCTGGGCAACAGGTGCCCCGCTCGGCGGTTCAGCCCCATGAATGGTTGTCAAACCACTAGGCTTGCTGAGGAGGGCGGATTCTAAGCAGGTTTTTCAATTCACCAAGCAAAAACGAGAAAAATTGACATGGCTGGATACTTAAGCATTGCCAACCACCTGGGCGATGGCTTGACCCAGGTCGCTGGTGCTGGCTTTGCCGCCCAAGTCCGGCGTGCGTGGGGCACCACTGCCCGGGGCCAAGACCGCTTCAATGGCTTGCAAAATGGCGTCATGGGCAGCCTTGTGGCCCAAGAACTCCAGCATCATGGCGCCGCACCAAATTTGGCCAATGGGGTTGGCGATGTGGCGCCCGGCAATGTCGGGGGCCGACCCATGCACCGGCTCAAACAAAGAGGGGAAGCGCCGCTCCGGGTCCAAATTGGCGCTGGGGGCGATGCCGATGGTGCCGGTACAAGCCGGGCCCAAGTCGCTGAGGATGTCGCCAAACAAGTTGCTGGCCACCACCACATCAAAAAACTCGGGGCGTTGCACAAAGTGCGCGGTCAAGATGTCGATGTGGAACTTGTCCCAATGGATGTCTGGATAGTGTTTGGCCATCTCAACCACCCGCTCGTCCCAGTACGGCATGGTGATGGCGATGCCATTGGACTTAGTAGCGCTGGTGAGGTGTCTTTTCGGCCGCGACTGCGCCAACTCAAACGCAAACTTCAGCACCCGGTCCACCCCAATGCGCGACATGATGCTCTCTTGCATAACGATTTCGCGCTCGGTGCCCGGGTACATGCGCCCGCCCACGCTGGAGTACTCGCCCTCGGTGTTCTCGCGCACGATGTACATGTCGATCTCGCCGGGCGCACGGGCACTGCCGTCGCGCCGCACCACCGGCGCAATGATGCCGGGCATCAAGCGCGCTGGGCGCAAATTGATGTACTGGTCAAACTCGCGCCGAAACAGCAGCAGCGAGCCCCACAAAGACACATGGTCGGCAATTTTGTCGGGCCAACCCACGGCGCCAAAGTAAATCGCGTCGTGACCGCCAATCAAGTCCTTCCAGTTGTCGGGCAGCATTTGGCCATGGCGCTCAAAGTAGTCCCAGCTGGAAAAGTCAAAGTGGTCAAACTGCAAGCCAATGCCAAAACGCCGGGCTGTGGCTTCCAACACCCGCAAACCTTCGGGCATGACTTCTTTGCCAATGCCGTCCCCGGCGATGACAGCGATGCGGTGTGTGGTCATGACAAAACTCCCTTTGAATCCAATGACAGGTGAACAAGCAACAAGAAGCGCCCCACTTTGGTCGCCAAGACAGCCAGGTACAGGCTATGCCTCAGCCCGTGGCACGGGTGGCGCCGCCGGGTATTTGACCACCAAGGCCACCCCCAACACGGTGCACACGGTGCCCAAAATGGTCATGCCGGTGACAGCTTCATCAAACAGCTGCCAGGCCATAAAAGCCGTGCTGGGCGGCACCAGGTACATCAAGCTGGTGACCGCTGCCGCAGCGCCCCGCTGGATCATCATGTAGAGCAAGGAGCTGGCCCCCAAACTCAAAGCCAACACCGACCAAGCCAAAGCGCCCACCAATTGGGGAACCCATTGGATGGCCTCGGTCTC
>CAXNFO010000110.1:0-6490 GCA_964201395.1 Limnohabitans sp. | reverse complement strand
AGGTGGCGGTGCTCGGGCAAACCGCCACCCTGACCCTGGCCACTGCGGTCCTGGTGGGGGAAACCGTCACGCTGGCCTACACCGACCCGTCAAGCGCCAACGACGCCAACGCGCTGCAAGACCTGGTGGGCAACGACGCCGTGTCGCTGACTGCGCAGGCCGTGGTCAATGCCACGGTGCCAGACACCACCGGTCCTGTGCTGAGCTCCTCGACCCCGGCCGCCACGGCCACCGGTGTGTCGCCCACAGCCAACCTGGTGCTGAACTTCAACGAGACGGTGGTCAAGGGCAGCGGCACCATCACCATCCGCCACCAGATCAACGGCCTGGTGCTTGAGACCCTGGACGTCACCTCCGACCGGGTCACCGTTTCGGGCAGCAGCGTCACCATAGACCCCGTCAAAACCCTGGCGCTGGGCAAAGGCTACGCGGTGGAGGTCTCAGCCGGTGCCTTGAAAGACGCCAAAGGCAATGACAATACGGCCATGGTGGGCGCGGGTGCGCTGAAATTCACAGTGTTGCAAGAGGCTGTGCAATTCTCCGGAAGTTACAGCCAAAACTTTGACACCTTGGCAAGCTCTGGAACTGCCAATACTTGGGCCAATGGATCGACCCTACCGGGCTGGTCGCTGTTCCGCCAGCCTGCGGCGTCGCCAGTTGCCGTCACCGCTTACGGCGCCGACACGGGTACCGCCAACGCCGGTAGTTTCGTGAGCTACGGCACCAGCAGCGGCAGTGACCGAGCCTTAGGTAGTCTGGCCTCTGGTGGCGCCTATTTTGGTTCCCCAGCCAGCGGCGCGGTAGCCGGCTGGCTCGCTTTAGCGATGACCAATGACACAGGCGCTGCAATCACTGCCTTGAATGTCTCCTTCAACGGAGAACAATGGCGCAACGGCGGTAACGCCACCGCGCAGTCGATGGTGCTGGAGTACGGCTACGGGTCATCCTTTGGCGGTGTGACGACCTGGGTCAAGCCTGGCAGCAGCTACAACTTGACATCGCCAGTGGCCACCACGACTGCTGCCGCTGTGGACGGCAATGTTGCCGGCAAGATGTCTGGGCTGGGTGGCAGCCTGGACCTGGCGGCCGCCCCATGGGCCGCGAATGGCACGCTGTGGCTGCGCTGGATCGAGAACAATGATGTTGGCAATGACCATGGCCTGGCCATCGACGACCTGACGATTTCCGCCCAAGTGGCTGCGCCTACCCCCCTGGGTGTGGGCGACCTGGTCTTCCTGGGCGCTAACGCCGACGCGACCGATGCTTTTGCCTTCGCTGTGCTGAAGAACGTCGCAGCTGGCACCAAGATTGGTTTTACCGACCGGAACTACAGCGAAGCGACCGGCATGCCGGCCACCGGAGAGTCGGCCTTCATCTGGACCGCCGACCAAAACTACGCGGCCGGCACCATCGTGACGATCCAGCCCGACGTCGCGACCGGCACCAACCCCTTGGCAGACAAAGGCACGACCCAAGGCGCAGGCGGCGGCCTGAGCAACACCGCTGAGACGGTTTACGCCTTCCTCGGTGAGATTGCTGCGCTGGCCAATGGTTCGGCTGGCGCCGTGACCTTGACCCAGATGCTCGCCTCACTCAACGTGGGCGGCGCCGCTGCGAGCGACGTGCCGGACGCGATCGGTGCCACCTCGGTGAGCCTGAGCTCGGACAATGCGCGCTACAACGGCAGCTTTGACTACAACGACTTGCCCGCTTTCTTGCTCGCCGTCGACAACCCTGCCAGCTGGCAGACCAACGACACCACGGCATTTGCCTTGGTCAACAACAGCTTGTTCCCTGTCTAAAGGATGTGCCCCTCCAGCTTGACTGCGCTTGAGCGCAGCCAAGCTGGCAGGGTTGACGCTGGTGAACGCGCCTTGAGCGTGCAAGCTGTGGTTGCTTGGCCAGACCAGTCGCGTCACTCAAATGGCCTGCGCTTTATTGTTTTTTGCCAACTTTTTATGCCATACCACTGCAGGTGTGGGTTTGGTCGTGCGCACCGTCTTAAGCGGGCGTTTCCTAGATTTTGTGTAAACGGTCTAATGGCAGGAAACTGCCAAAGTTCTCAAGGTAAGAGAAACGACCGTAAGCAACGAACTGATAGACCGCCTGTTGGCGGATAGACGGCAGTTTTGAGCCGCAAATCGTTCCCAAGCACCAGACAAGGTGGTCGGGTTCGATGACTAGATCCTGTCCCTGTATGCCCATGGCATGAAGGTGCGCGAGATCCAAGCGCACTTGGAAGAAATGTACGGTGCATAACGAACTGCACGATCTAAAAGGTCGTGGACTAGGCCAACACCTGTGCATATGGATTCTTTTGTAAACTTTTTCATCATCTTCCACAGGTCCGCGGTTCGAATCCGTGAAGCGCCACCAAAATATCCAACGAAATCAGATGGTCACGGAGCCCCACAAGGTTCAGCCCACAACCCGCATGCTCTCACGAGGTGCGGGTTTTTTGTGATGGGTCAACGCTGGTTTTTTCGTACATTAGGCCAATGACATTGCGCCTACTCCTACTGCACAAGTTTGCAACGCCAACTCACCTGCGCCAAGTGCTGATCTGGTGTGGTGGTGCACTGGTCATGGCCAGTTTGGTGGGTTGCGCCCATCAAACACCCAGCGTTGCCAAACATGAGCCCAATGTGGTTCAAGCTGGCCACGTTTGGCACAGCGCCGACCAGGCCCAGTGGCGCGAAGTGCGTTTCCCGGGAAAGGTCGCCACCCGCTACGCCCTGGTGAACCATGAAGGTCAGGCTTGGCTGCGCGCCGATGCACAGAACTCGGCCAGCATGCTCAGGCAAAAGATCGACCCAGCCAATGAGCAGTATTCACGCATTCGCTTCCCGTTGGTCATTGAGCAACCCCTGATGAACGCCGATGTGGCCCGGCAAGACAAGGAGGACTCTCCGGCGCGGGTCATTCTGGCTTTCGACGGCGATCGCAGCGAGTTTTCAGCGCGCGAAGCTGCCCTCAGCGAGCTCAGCCATTTGATGACCGGTGAGCCCATGCCATACGCCACCCTGATGTATGTGTGGTGCCCCCAAAGAGAAGTGGGCAGCGTGGTGCACAACCCCCGCATCGACCGCATTCGCAAGCTGGTGGTGGCCGGCCCCGGAGACCAGCAAAACCGACACTTGATCGAGCGGGACTTCCGGGCCGATTACGAGCGGGCGTTTGGTCGCCCACCGGGTCGTTTGATCGGTATTGCCATCATGACCGACAGCGACAACACCCAAGGCCGGGCCCGCGCCTTGTACGGGACTATAGAGATTTGGTGATCAAGTGCTCATGCAGAACACGGCTAAGGCTCAGTGTTCTGCAACCGCCGCCTGCCGTTTGCGCTTGGCCAGGATCCAGGCTGAGTTGAGACCGGTGAGAACCATGATGGGCCACAAAAAGGTACAGACCATGGCCCAAAAAACGCGACCGGTCAGCGTCGGACCACTCGGCGGTGTCTCGACCTTTTGGGGCCCCTCGCTGAAGATGTGCCGGTAAGGGAACGTCATGAGACCGAAGCCTGCGCCAACCAAGAGAAACACAACGATGTAGATGTTCAATGCAATCTCCTGCATGAAAACCTTCAGGGCCACCTGGATCGGGGCTTGTCTGACCTGGGCCTACATGTTAAACAATGTCAATTATGTTTGACGATTTTAAATGTACATAACCCATTACACACCGGGGTTTACGACTTCATCTTGGGTTGGTGCAGCGGCTCATGGGGCTGCGCTGGGGCCGTCAGCAACCGCTTGATGGCCACTGTTAAAGTGGGGGTTGGCGTGCTCTAAGCTGCGATGCTGGTTACCCATTGGGTATCTCAAGTTTTAGCACCCGCTGACGATCTGAATGCGAGAGTCCCATTGTTCACACAAACCTGATGACCTCCCGCCCCTGCACCCACACCGAAAGCCTGTTGATGAAACACTTGTTCCCCCCCATCGTCGCCTTGGCCTTGGCCTGCACATCGGCCTGGGCGCAAGATGACAAGCCCGCTGGTTGTTTGGTGGCGCATTTCAAGGGCATGAGCCTGCGCACCAACGATGCCGCCCAAAGGGCCAAGTTGGCCGAGGAATGGCTGCGCAAGTTCATTGGCAGCTGCAACAAAGAGCAAATCGCGGCGATCAAATCCAACAGCCCAGACTGGTTGGGCACGGCCCACACGCATGACATCAACATGATCATCGACGCCAGCTTTGAAACCATCGCCAAAAACAACCCATCGCAAATTGCGGGGCTGTATGAGTCGCTGGCCAAAGAACGCAAATCCACCACCGAGGTCGTCAGCTCTGGCGTGGCCCGCGCACCTGTGGTGCAAAGTGCACCGGTCAACGCGCCCCCCATTGGCGGCTTGAACTACGGCAACATTGCTGCACCCGGCAGCACGGTGGGCACGCAAAACAGCCTGGTCAATAACGCGCCCATCAGAGTCCCCAGTGACCCGACCAGCGTCACGGCGGCACCCAGGACCAACTGATACCGCCAAAGCCGTGGCACGAGCGGGGCTAACCCTTCCTGCTGAATGAAACGCTTGCCACCTGCACCCATAATGCAGCTCCCTACATGGCAGGCGCTGTCCCGATGAAATGGAAAATGTCCGATCGCTCTTTGTTTGCGATCTTGTTGCGCTCCCCTTGGTGGGTGAGTTTTGTGCTGGTGGCCGCCATATCGCTGGCTGCTTCTGCCCTGTTGCCCGATGAATACAAAATCGTTGGCGCTTTGTGCAGCCTCCCGTTTGCCGTGGTCGGTGCGATGGCCGCTTGGCGCCAACGCAACCAACTCAGCCCCGCCCAAGCACAAGCTTTGCAAACTGCGTTGGCAGAAATGCATTGGCGCGAGTTTTCACCGTTGCTCAGCCAGGCATTTGTGCACCAGGGCTACACCGTAACTGCCTTGAGCCATGGTTTGGCCGACTTCGCTTTGAAGCGCCAGGGGCGAACCACCCTGGTATGCGCCAAGCGTTGGAAGGCCGCTGCCTGGGGCATGGATAGCTTGCAAGCCTTGCTGAGCGAGCGAGACAGCCAAGAAGCCTTGGGCCTGATGTGCGTGAGTTTGCAAGACATCCCCCAACCCTTGAAAAAATTCGCTGCCCAACACCACGTGACTTGGTTGTCGGGGCAAAGCCTGTGGGCTTTGGTGGCACCGGTTCACGCATCAACCTCACCCAAACCATGACCACACACACCACACCCCAAGCCTTGACCCCTGCCGACCGCATCCGTGGTGCTTTGTGGGGCATGCTGGTGGGCGATGCGCTGGCCATGCCAGTGCATTGGTATTACCGGTTGTCTGACTTGCAGCGCGACTTTGGCGAGGTGCGCGACTTTCAAGCACCCAAGGCGCACCACCCCAGCTCCATCATGTCCTTGTCCAGCACGGCGCGCGCCGGTCGTGGCGTGCAGGTGGGCGAGGTGGTGGGCGAAGTCATTCTCAAAGGCAAAAAGCACCACTGGGGACCTCCCAACCGGCATTACCACCAAGGCATGCAAGCGGGCGAGAACACCTTGAACGCCTTGTGCGCCAGGCTGGTGTTGCGCTCCATGACGCAAAGGCATGGCCACGACACAGAGGATTTTTTGTCTGAGTATGTGGCCTTCATGACCACCCCCGACAGCCACAACGACACCTATGCCGAGTCTTACCACCGCGATTTTTTTGCCAACTGGACAAAGGGCATCCCGCCCAACCGCTGTGCTGGCGCCGAAGGGCACGACACCGCGTCCGTCGGTGGCTTGGTCGGCTTGGCCCCGGTGATCTTGGGCATGGCCGCTCAGCATGGGGTTGAGAAGGCCGTGGCCGCGGCTTTGACGCAGATGCGCTTGACCCATTTGTCGCAACCCCTGGAGGTGTTTGCCACGGCTTACGCCAAATTATTGGCTGGCTTGGTTTTTTCGCCGCCGACGGACATGGTCGCTTGGTTGCAAAGCCAAGCCTCGCCGCTGGGCAAAGGTTTGAGCGCCTTGTTGGGCAAGGCCCCAGGCAGCCAAGCCAGCGTCGCTTCAGTGGTGGGTGGGATGTACAGCCCCGCTTGTTACATCGAAGACTCATTTCCCAGTGTGATGTATTTGGCCGCGCGCTACCACCAAGACTTTGAAGGCGCACTGATCGCCAACACCAATGCAGGCGGCGACAACTGCCACCGCGGTGCTGTGCTGGGGGCTTTGATGGGCGCTTGGTTGGGCTATGAAGCCATTCCCGTTCGATGGCGCGAAGGTTTGCTGGCTGGCTCTGAAGTGGGGCCAGAGATTGAGCAGTTCATAGACACCTTTTTGTCGCCCCCACAACCCAGGACAGCCACATGAGCAAAAGTTTTTGCCTCGCGTTAGCGTGGCTGCTTTGCTTTGGCAGCGCTCAAGCCATTTCCCTCCATGTGCCAAAGGGCTTGATTGACATCGCCGTGGCCAAAAAATTCCCCAAAGAGAAAGCCACCATCACCCTGGACAAGCCCACGATGGCCATGAGCAAAGCGCGTCAAAAAGTGGAGTTGTGT
>CAXNFO010000109.1:0-6591 GCA_964201395.1 Limnohabitans sp. | reverse complement strand
GCAATGCTCAGGCGGCGCACGTCGGCGCACAAAGGGCCAAACACGGGGCCGGGGCGCTCGCAGTTTTTCAGCCACGCGTTCCAGGCCTCGTGCAGGCTGTCGTCTTGCCAACCTGGGAGATCGTCCCACGGCACCGGCGTCCAACGGCTTTTCAGCGCCAGCTCGGGCGAGGGGGTGCCCGGCAAACCCGCCAAACCCGCACGGGAACTGGGCGCGCTTGGGGGCGCGACCAGCTCGGGGCTGGGGCTGGGCATGGGGGGCGTTGGGGCGGTGCCCTGCGCTGGCCGTTCGGGTTGCGGGGCCATGACGCGCGGCGGCGCACTGCAAGCGACCAGGCTTCCTACAATCGCGGCCATGATCCAACTTGCCTTGGCCTGCTGAATGTGGCTGATTTTTCTTGAAGCCTTGGGCGCGGGCTTGCTGTTGGTGTTCATTGTCTGGTGGACGATGTTCTCAGGCCGCCCACCCATCCCACCGATCGAGCCGGCTGAGCCCGATGCGTCTGATGCGCCAGCGGCCCCCAGCGAAGGCGCACCGACCGCCGTAGCCCCAGGCGCAGCGCCACCCACCCCAAAATCGGACTGAGGGGTCTTCACGGCGCAGCGCGCACTCGGTTGGAGAGTTCGACGGCCGAGCGCACGGCCATTTTTTCGAACACCCGGGCGCGGTGCACCTCGACCGTGCGCACACTGATGTGCAACTGGTCGGCGATGAGTTTGTTGGGCAGGCCCTCGACCACACACTGCATGACCTCGCGCTCACGCTCGGTGAGCCCGTCGACCAACTCGGCCAGGCTTTTTTGCAGCTGTTGGGCATGCAGTTGTTGGGCCGAGCGCTGCAATGCCTGCTCCACCCGGTCCACCAGCGAGTTGTCCGAAAAGGGTTTTTCGCAAAAGTCGAATGCGCCGCGCTTGACGGCATCGACCGCGGTGGGCACATCGGCGTGACCGGTCAAAAAAATCACCGGCATGGCAGCCAACAGGCCTTTGTCGATCAACCGATCAAACAGGGCCAAGCCGCTGATGCCGGGCATGCGCACATCGAGCAACAAGCAACAAGCTTGGCGCGGCACTTGGGGGTTGTGATCCAGCCCCAGGTGGTCGATCAGGCCCTCGGCGCTGTCAAAGCACTGGGTTTGCAAACCGCGCGAGCGCAACAGCCAAGCCAGCGCCTGGCGCACGCTCTCATCGTCGTCGACCACATAGACCAGGGCATCTTGAACCGGTTGCATGGTCAAGATTGTGGCAGGGCGGGCACGGCCGGGCTGTGTGCCGGGTCTTGGGGCGCCAGGGCCAGGCTGAAATAAAACTCGGTGCCACCGCTGGCCAAGGCGCGGTGTTGCAAGCGGGCCCCGTGTTGCTCCACCACGGTGCGGCACAGGCTCAGGCCCAAGCCCATGCCCTCGGCCTTGGTGGTGAAAAACGGGGTGAACAACTGCGATGACACCTCGGCGCTGATACCCAAACCGCCATCGGCGATGGAGAACACCAAGCCCTCGCCGGGGTCGGTGCTGGAGCGCACCACGATGCGCAGATCGCGCACCCGCCCGGTGGGCAGGTCTTGCATGGCTTGCATGCCGTTGCGCGCCAAATTGAGCAAGACCTGCTCGACCATCGTGCGGTCGCACCACACGGCGGGCAAGTCGCTGGGGCAGTCGAGGTGCAAGCGCACACCGGTTTTGCGCGCTTGCAGCGTGACCAAGGGCAAGATGCTGTCCACCAAGCTGTGGGCGGCCACCGCCTCGCGTGCATGGTCGCGGCGGCGCACAAAGTTGTGCACGCTTTTGATGACCAAACCCGCGCGGCGTGCTTGGTCGGCGATGTGCTCCAAAGCCTGGCCGAGTTGCTGACCCATGGTGGCGGTGATGGACGCATCGGCTTGCAACAGGTTTTGGCTGCCGCTGGCATAGCTGGCGATGGCCGCCAAGGGTTGGTTCAGCTCGTGGCTCAGCAGCGAAGCCATTTCGCCCACGGTGGCCAAACGGGCGGTGGCCTGCAAACGGTCCAAGGTGGCGCGGCTCAACTCCTCGCTGGCGCGTTGGGCGCTGATGTCGAGCACCGCGCTCATCCAACCGGTTTGCGTGCCGCTGGCATTGATCAGCGGGGCTTCAAAAATCAGCACCGGAAAACGCTCGCCGTTTTTGCGCTGAAAGTCCGACTCCGTGCCCTCGCGTGGCGGGGTGTTGCCGGCCAAGCGCCAGGCCTGGCGTTTGCCGTATTCATCCACCTTCTCGGGCGGCCAATAGGGGGCGGGTATGCCTTGACCGAGCAGTTCCTCCGCAGTAAAGCCAACCATCTCGCAAAACGCCGGGTTGACGTAGGTGATGCGCCCTTGCAGGTCGCGCGCGCGCAATCCTGTGACCAGCGAGTCCTCCATGGCTTTGCGAAACGCCAAGGCGTCGGCCAGGTCGCGCTCGGCGCGTTGGCGCCGGCGCATGTCGCGCGCCAGCAAGGCCAACACGGTGACCAAGGCCAGCGACAGACCCAGCACCAAGGCGGTGAGCAAGTTGGGAAACCAATTGGGCGAGGCGCGCCAACTGTCCAAGCGCAGCACCAAGGCGTAGCCGGGCAAGTCGATCATTTGCTGGGCGCTGAAGATGTGCGGGCCTCGGTGTATGCCCCCGCGCAAGGCCAAACGGGTGCCATCGGGCTCGGTGAACGACACCTCTTGGGCGCGGGTGTGTTCGCGCCGCACCATGGCCTCGAGCATTTCCACCAAGGCATAGCTGGCCACCAAAAAGCCGGCCAACTGCCCGCCTTGGTAGACCGGCAAGCACAGCTCCATCACCTCCAAACCTTGGCCGTCGAGCACCGACACAAAGGTGCTGGGCGCATAAGCCGCCGCGCTGGTGCGCCGCGCCAAAGCGCAGGCTTGGGCGATGTCGGCCAGCGCGTTGTCGCGCCCCAAACGGGCAAACACCGGCGTGCGGTAAACGCTGTCAATGCCCACCCGCAGCTGCAAGGCCGGATCGCGCCATTCCAGGCGCACCCATTCGCGGTGGTAACGCAGCACCTCTTCGGCCGAGGCCACCCAAGCGGCCGCGCTGGGGTCCTCGGGTTGCAGGGCTTGGAGGGTTTGCACATTGCGCTGCATGGCGGCACGCACGTCGCCCACGGCGTCCACCGTGTCGCGTTCGAGTTGGTCTTGCATTTGGGCTTTTTCGTAGCGCAGCGCCAACCAAGCCAGGGCCGACAGCAGCACCACCACCAACAGCAGCAAGGTGCCCCACAGCACCCAGCGCCGCGCCTCCACGGCAGCAAGCCAGCGCCAGCGGATCACAACAAACGGTGGCCCAAGGCCGGCAGCTGGCTGCGCCAGCGCAGCAGCGCGGGCATGTCGAGTTCGGCCAGCACCACACCAGCGTCGCTGGCTTGCTGGGCCACCACCTCGCCCCAGGGGTTGACGCACAGGCTGTGGCCCCAGGTGCGGCGGCCATTGGCATGCACGCCGCCTTGGGCACTGGCCACCACCCAACACAGGTTTTCCACGGCACGGGCGCGCAGCAACACCTCCCAGTGGGCCTGTCCGGTGGTGTGGGTGAAGGCGCTGGGCACCAGCAGCACATGGGCCCCGGCTTGGCTCAATTGGCGGTAAAGCTCCGGAAAGCGCAGGTCATAGCACACGCTCAAGCCCACGCGCCAAACTTGGCCGTCGCGCGTGGTCAGATCAAACCAGGTGGGGGTGTCGCCGGCTTGGAGCACACGCGATTCCTCGTAGCGTTCTTGGCCGTTGTCAAAGCCAAACAAATGCATCTTGTCGTAGCGCGCCACACACGCGCCCGACGGGTTGAACACCAGGCAACTGTTGCGCACCCGCTCGGGCTGGCCGCTCACCGACAGGGGCAGGGTGCCGCCCACCACCCACAAACCCAGCTCGCGCGCCGCTTGGGCCAGCATGCCCTGAATCGGGCCGTGGCCATAGGCCTCTTGGATGGCCAGCTTGTCGGTGTCGCGCTGTCCCAACAAGCAAAAATACTCGGGCAACACCGCCAGCTCGGCGCCCTGCTCGGCGGCCTGGGCCAGGGCTTGGCGGGCCTGGGCGAGGTTGGCATCGCGCTCGGTGCCCGAAACCATTTGGATCGCGGCCACCTTCATGGTTTACCGGTCTTGGGGGTTTTGGCATCGCCCTCAGCGCCGCTGATGGGGGTCACGCGCGGGTCTGACCAGCTGCCATCCACACGGAATGTTCGGGTGTTGACATCGATCAGCGGCTGGCGCAACAGCAATTGGGCGAGAAAGCTGGTCAAGCCGGCCAAGGGGTTGATCACCCCATAGACCAATGAGGCGGTGCCGGCGTTGATCTCGGGCACCACCACCACTTTGATGTCCTGGGTTTCGTGTTGGATGTCGGCGCGGCCCTCCATGAGCACCGCAGCGGCTACGCCCTTCATTTGCAAGTTGTTGGTGATGGCCACGCCTTGTTCAATTTGCACATCGCCGCGAAAGAAGTCAAAGGCAAAGCCTTCGCTGAACAGGTCGCGAAAGTCCAGCGTCAAGCGCCGGGGCAGCGACTGCAAGCTGAGCACGCCGAGCAAGCGTGCCGCACCGGGGTCGGACTTGAGAAATTGCCCACGCTCGATGTTGACATTGAACTGACCCACCATGCTGGGGTAGTCGATGGTCAAGGGCGAGCCCTGCCACCCCACCTGGCCTTCCATGCGGCCCTTGCCGCCGCGCACGGCGCCAGGTGTGCCCATGCGGGCCAAAAAATCACCGGCGTCGGCGATGTCCAGGCTGAATTTGAGCTGGGTGCGCCGCCGCGCCTGGCCGGGCACCGCCGACCAGTTGCCGGTGGCGCTCAACTGCGCTTCCGGCACGCTCAGGTTGAGGCGGTTGAGCCGCCACTCGCCAATCGCGCGCGGGCCAGCGGGCAGGTTCACCGCCTCGACTTCGGCGCGGCCGAGTTTTTTGCCACGCAATTGCAACTCGTTGACCACGATGTCCAAGGCCGGCAGGCTTTTGGGTTGCTCGAACATCAGGTTTTCAATGTCGCTGACGGCGCTGGGCGGCACATCCAATCGCGCCAAGCGCACATACAAACGCGCTGGGGTGTTGGTCACCATCGGGCGGTACTCGAGGTAGCCCTCGAGCTCTTGGGCATGCAAATTGGCCCGCCACAACGGGCCTTGGCGCGTGCCGCCAATGTGCAGTTGGTTCAATTCGCGCCGATCCCAGGTGACCTTTTGGGCCTGCACCACCGCAGCGTTGGGCAGGTAAGCGTCCATGCCATCGGCCGTGCTGGGGCTGCCCAAGCCGCCCAGGGCGTCGCTGTCCATCACCGCTTGCCAGCGGTCGAGGTCGATGTTGGGCCAACTGAGTTTGACCAGCACCCCTTGGTCAGGCCAGGGCAAGGCCTCGCTGGCCCCTTGCCCCAGGGCGATGGCCCCGCGCAGCACACGTGGTGTGGCGGCACTGGTGTCGCGCTCATAGCGCACATTCAAAGCGCTGCCCATGCTGGCTTGCAGGGTGTCGCGGCGGCCATCGCGCGTCACCCGCTGCTCCACCCGCAAGGGCCAGGTGGCTTCAGCGCTTTTGGCCAAGGGCGCGGGCAGCGCGATCTCCAGCCCTTGCAAGTTGCTGCTGAGCTGCCATTCGGGCTGGCCTTGGCGCAGCCCCAAGTTGAAGCTGTAGTTGCTGCGACCCCGCAAAAAGGGCGCCAAGCGCGCCAAGCCCGGCACATCGCGCGCGGCGCGCATGCCCTCGGAGGTGATGGCGCCTTGCACCTGCAAGCTCAACGGCGAATCATCTTGGGCGGCGCGGCTGTTGTAGCGCAGGTCCAAGCGCGTGTCGCCACCCCACATCCGCGCTTGGGCATCGGTCATGGTGACACTGGTTTCGGTGAACAGCACCGCCGCCCGCAAGCGCGACAGGGCCGGCGTGGCGCTCGACCATTGCACGTCATTGCCGGGCAGCACCAGGCGCCCTTGCACCCGCACCCGCTCGGGCGTGGCCAGGGGCAGGCTGAAGGTCAAGCGCAGGTCTGCTGGACCACTGCCTTGGGCGCTGTCAAACACCTGCCCGGTCAAGGCACCCAGGGGTGAGCGGGTCACCACTTGCAGCCATTCGCCCAAAGGGGCGCGGCCATCGGCACTGAGCTCGACCTGCGGGGCCGCGCCCATGTCAGGGATCTGGGCTTGGATGTTTTGCCACGCCAAGTTGGGCACCGAGGGCATGCGGGCCTTGGCATTTTTGATCTGGAAGCTGGTGCGGTCCAGCACCCATTCGCCCGATGCCACGCTGAGCGCGGGCCACTCCGCAGGCGCCGGGGTTGCCCGCGCGGCACTGGTGTTGGGCATGGGCGGGGGCACATAGGCAAAGCCCACGTCTTTGAGTTGACCTTGGATGGAGAACTCGCCTTGTTGCGGCTGGCGAAACGGAAACTGGCTCAAGTCACCCTTGATGCGCACAGCGGCTTGCAGGCCTTGGCCCCGCAGCAAGGCATTGCGCAGATAGTCGCGCACATTGGCATCGATGGCCGTGGGCAAGTAACGATGCAACTGGCGTGCCTCAATGCGCGCAATTTTTCCCTTGAGATCGAGCACCCCAGGCCAGGGCTGATCGCCCTTGGCACTGCTCCAGCTGCCACTGGCCT
>CAXNFO010000108.1:0-6596 GCA_964201395.1 Limnohabitans sp. | reverse complement strand
AAGAAGTTGTTCAAGCCTTCCAGCATGCGCTGGCTGGCGGGGGCGTCGAACGACAAGCGGGAGAGTTGCGCCAGGCGCTGGATGTCGGTGGGGGTCAAAGACATGGCGAAGTGTTCAAAAAGTGGGCGTGCAACAGGGCTGAAATGGGGTTTGTCAAGGGGGCAAATGCCGTGATTGTCAAGGCGATAGGGTATTATCCCGCCTTTGTGACCCGCGCCCTGCGGGTGAATTGATAAGCAACGCACAAGGGTGCATTGAGCGCCCCCTTTAGGACAGACATGTTTGGATCATTTCGTCGGTATTTTTCGACCGATCTGGCAATCGACTTGGGAACCGCCAACACCCTTATTTTTGTGCGCGACCGAGGCATTGTGTTGGACGAGCCTTCGGTGGTCTCGATTCGCCACGAAGGCGGTCCCCAAGGCAAGAAAAGCATCCAAGCCGTGGGCCACGAAGCCAAGGCCATGCTGGGCAAGGTCCCCGGCAACATCGAGGCCATTCGCCCCATGAAAGACGGCGTGATCGCCGACTTCACCGTCACCGAGCAAATGCTTAAGCAATTCATCAAGATGGTGCACCCGCGTTCGCTGTTTCGCCCCAGCCCGCGCATCATCATTTGTGTGCCCTGTGGCTCAACCCAGGTGGAGCGCCGCGCGATTCGCGAGTCTGCTTTGGGCGCTGGCGCCTCTGAGGTCTATTTGATCGAAGAACCCATGGCCGCAGCCATTGGCGCTGGCTTGCCTGTTTCCGACGCTTCGGGCTCGATGGTGGTCGACATTGGTGGCGGTACCACCGAGGTGGGCGTGATTTCTTTGGGCGGCATGGTCTACAAAGGCAGTGTGCGCGTGGGTGGCGATAAGTTTGACGAAGCCATCATCAATTACATCCGCCGCAATTACGGCATGTTGATTGGCGAGCCCACAGCAGAGTCGATCAAAAAACAAATTGGCTCGGCCTTTCCCGGCAGCGAAGTCAAAGAAATGGAAGTCAAGGGCCGCAACCTCTCCGAAGGCGTGCCCCGGTCGTTCACCATTTCCTCCAACGAAATTTTGGAAGCGCTGACCGACCCGCTCAACAACATCGTGTCAGCGGTGAAAAACGCCTTGGAGCAAACCCCCCCCGAGTTGGGTGCCGACATTGCCGAACGCGGCATGATGCTCACCGGTGGCGGTGCTTTGCTGCGCGACCTGGACCGCTTGCTGGCCGAAGAAACCGGTTTGCCCGTGTTGGTGGCCGAAGACCCGCTCACCTGTGTGGTGCGCGGTTGTGGGCTGGCCCTGGAGCGCATGGAGCGTTTGGGTTCCATCTTCACCAGCGAGTGAGCACACGGGTGTGCATGCAAAGCCCACCCCGGTGCAGCCAGACGGGCCCTCAGAGATGGGCCCTTTTCTTTGTCCCCACTTGACCCTTTGACCCACCGATATGCCACTGGGCACCATTGAGCGCAAACCCCCGGCTTTTTTCAAGCATGGGATGTCGTCGCTGTCCAAGTTGGTGGTGTTTTCTCTGTTGGCCGTGGCGCTGATGGTGGCCGATGCCCGCTATGGGGTGACCCAGCCGCTGCGAGCCACCATTTCCTTGTTCCTGTACCCCATGGAATGGCTGTCGCTGCGGCCGCAATGGTTGTTGGATGTCACTGGTCGTTTTTTAGAAGGCCGTGACGATGCCCAGGCCCAAGTGCAAGCCATGACCCTCAAGTTGCAGCAGCAGGCTTTGCGCTCGGGCCAGGTGGAGCAACTGTCACTGGAAAACCAGCAGTTGCGCCGCTTGCTGGAGTTGCGCGAGCGGCTCACGTCCAGCGCTTTGGCTGCCGAGGTCTTGTATGACTCGGCCGACCCCTTCACCCGCAAAGTGGTGATCGACAAAGGCGCTTTGCAAGGGGTTCAACCCAGCTCGCCCGTGATGGACGAAGCCGGTGTGCTGGGGCAGGTCACCCGCGTGATGCCCTTGGTCAGCGAGGTCACACTGGTCATTGACCGCGAACAATCCATTCCGGTGCTCAACGCCCGCACCGGTGCGCGTGGTGTGGCTTATGGCGAGGCCGGTGGCGCGCCATTGCTGGAGTTGCGCTACATGGCGGCCAATGCCGATATCGAGGTGGGTGACTTGCTCACCACCAGTGGGGTCGATGCCATTTATCCCCCGGGTGTGCCAGTGGCGGTGGTGGTGAAGGTGGAGCGGCGCGCGGAGTCGGTGTTTGCGCGCATCTTGTGTCAGCCGCAAGGGCGGGTTCAGGGCGCTCGCCATGTGATGGTTCTCGAGCCTTTGGGCAAACAGGTGCCGCCGCGCCCGCCGCATGAGCGGCCCAGCACCTTGCCCATCAAAGGGGGGCCGCGATGATCATGCCGCGTGGCCAGCAGTTGTTGCTGCCTGCCAACCCTTGGTTCATCTTCCTGAGCCTGTTGTCGGCCCAGTTGCTCAACATGGTGCTCAACATGCTGTTGATTGGCAATGCGGCTTGGGCGCCTGACTTTTTGGCGGTGGTTTTGGTTTTTTGGTGCGTGCACCAACCGCAGCGGGTGGGCATTGGGGTGGCATTTTTCTTTGGCATCTTCAACGACGTGCAGCAGTCTTCATTGCTGGGGCAACACGCTTTGTCATACACCGTGTTGGGCTATTGTGCGGCCCTTATCCACCGCCGGCTGTTGTGGTTCAAAGAGCCTTCGCAGTCTTTGCAGGTGTTGCCGTTGTTTGTGCTCGCCCATGTTCTTGAGTTGTCGGTGCGCATGCTCTCGGGCAGCTTGTTTCCAGGTTGGTGGTTGTTGCTGGCCCCAGTGTTAGAAGCCTTGGCTTGGCCCATCGTGTCGGTGCTGTTGCTGGCACCCCAGCGGCGTGCGCCGGACCCCGACGAAAACCGTCCGCTATGAGTGTTTTGCGCAACGTCGAGGTCGATTTGCGCCGCTTTCGCTACCGCATCTTGGTGGCATCGTTGGCGGTGGTGGCGGCCTTTTTTTTGCTGGCATTGCGCTTGGCGTATTTGCAGATCTACCGCTACGAAGACTTGAACGAACAAGCCGAAGGCAACCGCACCGCCATCGTGCCCATCGTGCCCAATCGCGGTGTCATCATGGACCGCAACGGCATTGTGTTGGCCACCAATTATTCGGCCTATACCTTGGAGATCACGCCCTCCAAAGTGACCCAACCCTTGGACGCCCTCATTGATCAATTGGCCACGGTGGTGGAGATCCAAGGCCGTGACAGACGCCGCTTTAAAAAGTTGATTGATGAGTCCAAAAGCTTTGACTCGGTGCCGATTCGCACCCGTCTCACCGATGAAGAGGTGGCGCGGTTTGCCGCCCAGCGCTACCGCTTTGCCGGCGTGGAAATCCAAGCCCGTTTATTCCGCAACTACCCCTATGGTGAGTTGGCCAGCCATGTGATTGGGTATATCGGCCGCATCAACACCAGTGAAAAGGCCAGACTTGAGGATTCGGAAGACGCTGCCAACTACCGGGGCACCGATTACATTGGCAAACTTGGCGTGGAGCAGAGCTATGAGCGAGAGTTGCATGGCATCACCGGTGTGCACGAAATGGAGACGTCGGCACGCGGTCGGGCCGTTCGGCGCTTGAGCAGCAGCCCGGCCAAGCCCGGCGACACCGTCATGTTGGCCATCGATATCAAGCTGCAAAAGCTGGCCGAGGACCTGTACGGCAACCGCCGTGGCGCCTTGGTGGCCATCGACCCCAAAACCGGTGAGGTTTTGGCCTTTGTCAGCAAGCCCACCTTTGACCCTAATTTGTTTGTTGAAGGCATTGACTCCGAAAACTGGCAGGCACTCAACGAGTCGTTGGACAAGCCCTTGCTCAACCGGGCTTTGCGTGGCACCTACCCGCCCGGCTCGACATACAAGCCGTTCATGGCGTTGGCGGCCTTGCAAACGGGCAAGCGAACACCAGCGTATCAAATTGCCGACCCTGGCTTTTTTCAGTTTGGCAATCACCGTTTTCGCGACGACAAGGAGGGTGGACATGGCATGGTGGACATGTACAAATCGGTGGTTCAGTCGTGTGACACCTATTACTACTTGTTGGCGCGCGACATGGGCGTGGACTTGATCCACGAGCAAATGAAACCCTTTGGATTTGGCCAATTGACGGGCATTGATATTTTGGGTGAGTCGCGTGGGATCCTGCCGTCCACCGAATGGAAGCGCACCACCTACCGCAAGCCCGAACAGCAGCGTTGGTATTCGGGAGAAACCATTTCTTTGGGTATTGGTCAGGGCTACAACAGTTTCACCATGCTGCAACTCGCCCACGCCACCGCCACCCTGGTCAACAACGGCTTGAAGATGAAGCCCCACTTGGTGCGCGAGGTGATGGATGTGGAGACCAAACATGCCACCCCTGTGGCCAAGGAGCCGATTGGCCAGCTGACCTTGTCGGCAGAGAACTTGGAGATCATTCGCAAAACTTTGGTGGCAGTGAACATTGAGGGCACGTCGGCTTCCAGTTTTGCCGGAGCGCCCTACACCAGTGGGGGTAAAACCGGAACAGCTCAGGTATTTACTGTTAAACAAAATGAGAAGTACAACGCTGCACGCATCGATGAGCGCTTGCGCGACCATGCCTTGTTCATGGCCTATGCGCCGGCAGAAGAGCCGCGCATCGCATTGGCCATGGTGGTGGAAAACGCGGGCTTTGGGGCGCAAAATGCCGCTCCGATAGCGCGACGTTTGTTCGACTTTGTGATCCAAGGCCTGTACCCGGCTGAGGAGGACATCTTGGCTGTGCAGCGCGGGCAAGCCACCCGGCCCACGGGCAAGCCGCGTGAGGTGGCCACCATGCCCTGGCCGCCGCGTCCCGTCGCCCCTAAAGAAGAGGTGCCCACCGATGCCAAAGGCACACCCAGCCCCGCCCTGGCGCAACGGTCATCGCCAATTGGAGCGCGGACTCCATCAGCGAACACCGCAGAGGCCAGCGCTGGTGCGCGCGTGGCCCAGCGCGTCAGCGAATAAAAGCGTCCCAGCCGGTCTTGACAATCAAGGCCGAGACCACCAGCACAAACACCCAGCGCACAAAACCCGCGCCATGTTTCAGGGCCAAGCGCGTCCCCAACCAACTGCCCATCACATTGGCCACGGCCAAATAAAAAGCAATGTGCCACCACACATGGCCTTTGAGGGCAAACAACAACAAGGCCGCCAAGTTGCTGGCGGTGTTGAGCACTTTGGCATGGGCCGACGCGTTTAAAAAGTCATAGCCCAATACACGCACCAGGGCAAACACCAAAAAACTGCCGGTGCCGGGGCCAAAAAAACCATCATAAAAGCCGAGTACCAAGCCCAGCACGGCAAAGGCACTGGCTTCGGTTCGCCCGACCCAGCGCGGTGCGTGCTCACGGCCCATGTCTTTGCGGGCCAAGGTGTAGATCAGCACCAAGAGCAGCACCACGGGCAAGGCGCGGCGCAAAAAAGTGGGGTCAATGGCCGTCACCGCCCACGCACCCAGCCAGGCCCCAATCAAGGCCGCGCCGGCTCCCGGCACCACGGCTGACCAACGCAGATCGATGCGCCGGCTGTACTGCCAGGTGGACCAAGACGTGCCCCACACCGACGCACTTTTGTTGTTGCCCAACAAGGTGGCTGGGTGCGCCAGCGGGTAAGTGGCAAACAAGGCCGGCACCAAGACCAGGCCACCGCCGCCCACAATCGCGTCGATGAAACCGGCCAAGGCCGCCGCCACAGAAACCAGCAACACATCCATGGGCACATTGTCCTTGGTGTTTTGGCACAAAAAAAAGCACCGCCGCAGCGGTGCTTGGGTATCGAACACCTGGGTGGTGTTTCTCGGGGTGTGTCTCCTCGGACCCTCGGTCTGGGCGAGAACGCCCAAACGAGTGATGCCAATGTAAGCCCTGAATGAGGCCTTTTTTCTAGGTGCTTTCCCGCGCCGGGAAAGCCCGGCTAGGCCTGTGTTTCAGCTTCCAAAGCCAGCCATTCAGCGGCTTTTTCCGCCAGCATCAGCACCGGGCTGTTGGTGTTGCCGCTGGTGATGGTGGGCATGACACTCGCATCCACCACCCGCAGACCTTGCACCACGCCACCGCGCCCATCGCGCACCCGCAATTCGGGGTCGACCACCGCTTGTGGGTCGTCCAAGCGGCCCATGCGTGCCGTGCCCACGGGGTGGAAGATGGTGGTGCCAATGTCGCCTGCCAACCGTGCCAAGTCCGCGTCGCTTTGAAACTGGGTGCCGGGCTTCCATTCCTCGGGCTGGTATGGGGCCAATGCGGGTTGCGCGGCGATGCGTCGGGTCAGGCGCAGCGAGTCGGCAGCGACTTGGCGGTCGGCGTCGGTGGACAGGTAGTTGGGTGCAATCTGGGGGGCTTGGTTGAAGTCGGCGCTTTGGATATTCACCGTGCCTCGGCTGGTCGGGTTCAAGTTGCACACGCTGGCGGTGAACGCAGGAAAGGGGTGCAGCGGTTCGCCAAACGCATCCAGGCTCAAGGGCTGCACGTGGTACTCGACATTGGGCCAAGGCTGGGACGGGTCGCTGCGGGTGAAAGCACCGAGCTGCGAAGGCGCCATGCTCATCGGGCCGCTTTGCTTGAACAGGTATTCCAAGCCAATCGCCGCCTTGCCCCACCAG
>CAXNFO010000107.1:0-6628 GCA_964201395.1 Limnohabitans sp. | reverse complement strand
CGGCGGGTGACCGAGATTTTGCGCACCGGTGGCCCGCTGCCCCGCGACCTCATCACCCGCGAATCCCTGGAAAACGCGGCCGCGGTGGTCGCCGCCACTGGCGGCTCCACCAACGCCGGCTTGCACCTGCCCGCCATTGCGCACGAAGCAGGCATTGCGTTCACCTTGGACGATGTGGCCCAGGTGTTTGCGCGCACCCCCTTGATTGCCGATTTACAACCCGGCGGGCGTTTTTTAGCGGTGGACTTGCACCGGGTGGGCGGCACCCGGGCGGTGCTCAAGGCCTTGCTCGACGGCGGTCACCTGCACGGCCAAGCCCTCACCTTGTCGGGCCGCACGCTGGCCGAAGAATTGGCGCAAACCCCAGCCCCCGACGGCCAAGTGGTGCGACCCACCAACCAAGCCATCATGGCCAGCGGCGGTGTGGTCGTGCTCAAAGGCAATTTGGCCCCAGAAGGCGCCTTGATCAAAGTGGCGGGCTTGAAAAAATTGGTTTTTGAAGGCCCGGCACGGGTGTTTGAAAACGAAGAAGACGCCTACGCCGCCGTGTCGGCCAAGCAATACCAGGCCGGCGATGTATTGGTCATCCGCAACGAAGGGCCCCGCGGTGGCCCGGGCATGCGCGAGATGCTGGGCGTGACCGCCTTGGTGTATGGCCAAGGCATGGGCGAGCAAGTGGCCCTGATCACCGATGGCCGCTTTTCAGGCGCCACCCGCGGCATGATGATTGGCTATGTGGGTCCAGAGGCTGCCGCCGGTGGGCCGATTGGCTGGCTGCGCGACGGTGACCGCATCCGCATCGATGGCCAAGCCGCACGCTTGGATGTGCTGGTGGACGCAGCCACCTGGGCCCAGCGCCAAGCCGAGGCACCCAAGCCTCCCGCCGAACACCTGAGTGGGGTGCTGGAGAAATACGCCAAACTGGTTTCACCCGCCCGCCTTGGCGCGGTGACCCACAGCGGACCGCCGCGACAAACCAGCTGAGCCCGCCCACCGGGCCGGTCTGACCGCTCTGTTGGCTGATGTTGTCTCAGACCCAAGCGGCTTGTATGCACTCAAGCCGGCTGTCGCCACTCCAGCGCTGCCACCGCCAGCACCACGCCCTTTTCGCGCAGGGCCTGTAAAACGGCCAAGTTCACCTCTGAGCGCACGCTGAGCTGGGCGATCATCGGGTCTTTGATCCAATACACCAAGGTGAACTGCAAACCCAGGGGCGTGACTTCACGCAGTTGGGCTTGGGGAGCTGGGTCATGGATCACACGTTCAACCGCCAAAGCCGCTTGGACCAAAGCCGCTTGCACCACCGCCACATCGCTGTCGTGTTTAACCGTCCAGTTGGAGCTGAGGATCAAGCCATCTGCAAAAGGCAGCGGTACATCGCGCCTTTGCTTGAGCACCATGCCGGTGGTCAAGTCCTGGTTGGGCACCACCGCATCTTGTCCATTGGCCCCGCGTATCAGTGTGTAACGGGTGGTGATGTCCACCACCTGCCCTTCAAATGAATGCATCACGATGTTGTCACCTATGCGCAATGAGCGCTCCAGCAAAATGACAAACCCACTGACGTAATTGGCCGCCAGGTTTTGCAGGCCAAAGCCCAAACCGACCCCCAAGGCACCACCCAATACCGACAAAGCGGTGAGGTCCACGCCAATCGAAGACAGCGCAATCACCAAGCCCAAAAACATGAGCAAGGCCCGCAAGGCGTTGCCAGCCATTTTGCGCACCGACAAGTCCGACACCGCTGGAGCGATCAGGGCGCGCTCGGCCAAAGTGGACAGCCACAAAGTCACCATCAGCACCAAGCCGGTGTAGGCCGCGCCTTGCAGCAAGGTGAGCAAACTCAGCTTGTTCTTGCCAAAAACCAGCTCCACCGCTTCCAACTCGTGCAGCAAAGGTTTGTCCAGGCCGGTGAACCACATGACCAGCGCCAACCACACCAACCAGGACACCGAGCGCTCCATCCACTGCACACTGCGCGATTGCGGAAACAAGCCGGTGAGCAAGCGCACCAACATGCGAATCACCACCAAAGACAACAGGACCGGCAGCGCCAAGCTCAACAGCGGCGTCGGGCCATGTGTGGCGGCCAGCGCGCGCAGGCCAAACACCAAGACCAGCGCCAAAAAGGGAAACACAAAACCCTTTGTCACCGAACGGCCAGTCCACCGTGTGTGGCCGCTCATCGCCTGGGACACGCGCCGTGTCGATGCCCAAGCCACGCCCAGGCACAGCAACAAACCGAGCAACTCCAACCACCACAGCGGGTGTTGAATGTCTTGCAACAACTGATCCATGTCACGCACGATTGACTCCTGACAAACGATGCCACCAGCCCGCCCTGGGGCTGCGGGGCGGTCACACTGTGCCACACTTGTGTCGTTGCCCTCTCACCCTGCTTGCTCACCATGCCGCCTCGCTGCCATTTCACCCTGACTGTCTGCCTCTGCACCGATCGCCCTGTGCAACAGGCCAGGTCTGGGATGGAAAGCTTGCTTCTCTGGGTCGCGATGGCGCAAAGCCACTTGACACCGGCGCGGTGGGCATGGCTTTCCGTGCTGGTGGTGTGTTTGTGCGCGGCCCCTTGGGCGGCGGCCCAAACGAAAAACAACCCGCCCAAGGCGTCCACTGCGGCGCAGCAGCAACGGGCTGCCAAACCGGGCAAATCCCAGCACCGCGCCAAAGCGGCCAAGGCCCCGGCCCATGGTGACACCCCCGAAGTGCAAGCCTTGGCCGAGCGACTGGCCCAAACCCACCAACTGCCACTCCACTGGGTGCGCCGCCAAATTGCCCACGCTGCGCGTTTGGACAGCTTGTCTGCACTGGTCTTGCCACCGGCCACCCCCAGCGCCAAAAACTGGCAGGCCTATCGAGCGCGCTTTGTGGAACCGCGCCGCATTGAAGCCGGACTGGCTTTTTGGCAGCAGCACAAGCGCGCACTGCAACGGGCAGAACAAACCTACGGTGTGCCCGCCGAATTGGTGGTGGGCATCATTGGGGTGGAAACTTATTTTGGACGGCACATGGGCAACTTTCGCCTGATCGATGCCTTGAGCACCCTGGCCCTGAACTTCCCCACCGAGCACCCCCGGCATGCAGAGCGCAGTGCATTTTTTCAAACCGAGCTGGGCCACTTTTTGGCGCAAGCCCATCGGGCTGGACCTTCGGCTTTGAATGCCAAGGGCAGTTATGCAGGCGCAGCAGGCTGGCCGCAATTCATGCCCTCCAGCGTGGCCCAATGGGCGGTGGATTTTGATGGCGATGGTCGCATCGACTTGGTGCGCAGCCCGGTGGATGCAATTGGCTCGGTGGCCAACTACCTGAAATCATTTGGTTGGGTCAGCGGCATGTCCACCCACTACCCCGTCTCCCCACCAGCTGACCCGACCCAGCGTGAAACCCTGCTATTGCCCGACATCTTGCCCAGCTTCAGTGCCGAGCGCATGACCGAGCTGGGCGCCACGCTGCAAAGCCCTGGTATGCAGCACAGCGGCCCCTTGGCCTTGGTGGAATTGCACAACGGCGGGCAAGAACCCAGTTATGTCGCCGGGACCGAGAATTTTTACGTGGTTACCCGCTACAACTGGAGCAGCTATTACGCCCTGGCGGTGATTGAGCTGGCAGAGGCAGTGGAGCGTGAAATGCTCATCAAGCGCTAAGGTGTTCGACCTATGAATCCCCTGAACCCGAAAAAACTGCTTCTGACCAAATGGACGGCGGTCAAACCTGTAGCCAAACAAAAGCACTTTTTGGTCAGCCGGGTGTTTCAGCCTGTGCAGCCCACCGCTCCCATTGAGCAGGTGGAAATTGAAGCGGTTTTCTCAAAGGCCACACAGGTCATCGATTGGCGGGAGCTGCAGGATGACAGCGTGTGGCGCCAGGGTTGGGTTTGACCGACGCTAGCCCTACACGAAACTCTATGATTTTGATGTAAATATAAAATTTCAAAAAATTAACACTAAAAAATAGGTCGCTTAGTGTTTATGGAATAATCAATTTTTACCGCTTTTTTACGATTAAATAATTTATTACCAAGGAATTGTAATCATGAATTTTTTATGCAGAAAAAATACCATACCGAACATTAAAACTCTGATGATCGCTTTGTTTTTGATACTCCTCTCTGGCTTTGCGTTTGCGCAAATGCAACCGCCAGTTCAACCATCAAATGCTGCAAATGTGCAGCAAAGTCAGCAGCGGCAATTTGAATTGATGAAAAATCAACTGCAACAGGGAGGTGGCGACATGCAGGCTCTTGGTGCGACCCTAGGGTCACTTCAAACAAAGCAAGAACTGGGTGTTCAATCACTGCAAAACAGTCAACAGACGTCTGAGCAACTGAAAAATAATTTTTTTATACAAAATAACGCCAATCCAAGTATTGACACATTCAATAATCAACAGCAGCAGCAATTTGAAAAACAAAAAGAACAACAACTTATGCAGGAGAACCTAAGGGCTCAGCATGAGGAGCGACTCTTAAAGCAAAAGCTTGATCAACAGAACATGTTGCGACGAATGCAAATCAAATAATTGTGAGGTCGACTGGTATGAGGGACGTCGCCACCTAATTGAAAAATTAAAGGGTATGTCATCCGGTTCAACCACGCAACACGAGCATTCTTGCGGTTTTCATGTGCGCACATAAGATCAAAATGTTCACTCAAGCTTTGGCATGAGTTACGCGTCGTATCCCGAATGATCGTACGGCCATTTTGTGAATAAATCAGGATGAGAAGCGTACCAAGGCGGATTCAAAAGTGAAATGCAACATCCTTTTAACTCCTTGCGTTGTCAGTCAGAATTTTCTGCATCTTGATCGGGCAAGCCTTGTGCAAGGCGTTCAGGAACGATCGTGCGGCGGCGGCCGTCTTGTGACTCTTGATTTGAACAAACACCCAGAGCGTGGCGCGGTCAATGGCCACAAACAGATAACGCCTGCTGGTCTCGTCGGGCATCTAGGGCAGGTATTTGACATCGATGTGGATGAGCCCCGGCTCGTAGCTTTTGAAGACTTTGTGAGGCTGAGTGGATTCTTTGGGCTTAAGTGCATTGAGGTTGTCAACACCGTGGCGGTGAAGAAACCGATCAAGGCCCGAGCGTGTGGCTTGCGGGCAAAGAAATTCACGGGTAACGGCCAACTAATCATCCGGCAGGGCTGGAATGCCTGAACTGCAAGTATTGGAGCTGCCTGCCCTTTTTGATGGCAAGATCGAACACGATTTCACAACTCTGCGATGTAGCTGCTACGGACGGTGTTTGGCACGCTGTGGCATGTTCGAAACACCGTATTATCAATACTAAAACACCCTTTTACAACTGGAGCAGCTACTACGCCCTGGCGGTGATTGATTTGGCCCAGGCCATCCGCGACGCCCGGCCTTGAGGCTCAAACCACCACCGGCTCGGGCTCGAGCATGATGCCAAAGCGTTCGTAAACACTGGTTTGGATGGCCTTGGCCAAGGTCATCACTTCGCCACCCGTACAAGGCGACTCGCGCCCGCCCCGGTTGACCAACACCAAGGCTTGTTTGTCGTACACACCCGCCTGCCCCACCGATTTGCCCTTCCAGCCGCAGGCGTCGATCAGCCAACCCGCAGCGAGCTTGATGCTGCCGTCGAGCATGGGGTAATGCACCACCCCCGGGTCGCGGCCAATGATGTCTTCGCATTGCTCGGGGGTGACACTGGGGTTTTTGAAAAAGCTGCCCGCATTGCCCAGCACGGCGGGGTCCGGCAACTTGGCGCGGCGAATCTCGCACACCCAGCCAAACACCTCCAGCGCTGTGGGCTGGGTTAGACCGGTGCTGGTCACTTTGCGCTGCAAGTCGGCATAGCCCAACAGGGGGCGCCATTTTTTGGCCAGCCGAAAGCGCACGCGCAGGATGGCGGCCCGCCCCGCCAAGCCCATGTGGCGAGTGCCATGCTGCGATGGATCAGGACCGTGCTTGAACACCGAATCCCGATATGCAAAGGCGCATTGGGCCGCATCCAAGGTGAACACCTCTCCCCTGTCCAGGTCCACCGCGTCCAAGGAATCAAACACGTCTTGCAGTTCCAGGCCGTAAGCGCCGATGTTTTGCACAGGCGTGGCACCCACATGGCCTGGGATCAAGGCCAGGTTTTCCAGGCCCGGCCAACCCTGGGCCAAGGTCCAGGCCACAAAGTCGTGCCAGTTTTCGCCCGCCTCGGCCTCCACCCACCAGTGGCGGGCGTCCTCGCGCAACAAACGCCGACCCTGGTTTTCCATTTTGATGACCAAGGGTTTGACGTCACCGGTGATGACGATGTTGCTGCCCCCACCCAGCACAAACTTGGGCTGACCGTGCCAAACCGGGTCGCGCAACAGGGCTTGCAAGGCCTCGGTCCGGGTCACCCGCACCAGTTGCAGCGCCTTGGCGGCGATGCCAAAGGTGTTGTAGGGTTGCAGGGGGACATTCGACTCGATCTTCATGGGAGAATTGTCGCACCCCATTTTTTCACCCGAGAAGTAACACCATGCCCTCTTTTGACACCGTTTGTGAAGCCGATTTGGTCGAGGTGAAGAATGCGGTCGACAACGCGGCCAAAGAAATCGGCACCCGTTTTGACTTCAAAGGCACGTCCGCATCGATTGAATTCAAGGACA
>CAXNFO010000106.1:0-6669 GCA_964201395.1 Limnohabitans sp. | reverse complement strand
ACCACATAGGCCACGGCCAAGACAATGCCCGGAATCATCGCGGCGGCAAAGAGTTTGGCGATCGACTCTTCGGCCACCAGCGAATAAATCACCAAAATGAGCGAAGGCGGAATGAGGATGCCCAACGTGCCCGCAGATGCCACAGCCCCGGTGGCCAACTCCATGTCATAGCCATAGCGGCGCATTTGCGGAATGGCCACTTTGGAGAAGGTGGCCGCTGTAGCAATGGAGGAGCCACAAATCGCGGAGAAAGCAGCGCAAGAGCCGATGGTGGCTGCCGCCAAAGCGCCGCGAACCCCACTGAAAACGGCATTGGCTGCATCAAACAATTCGCTGGACATGTTGGCGCGCGAAGCCAGCGCACCCATGAAAATGAATAAAGGCACGACGGTGAAGGAATAGGCCACACCGGGGTTGGCCCCCGTGAGCTCAAACGGCACCGATGCCAGGGTGCGGAAGGCCACACCCCAACCTTGCGAGGCCGCATAACCCAAGGTCCCACTGATGAGCAAGGCCATGGCAATCGGCACCCGCAAAAACATCAATACCAGTAGGCCCACCACAGCCAGCAGGCCAATGAGTTCAATGTTCATGTTCTTCCTTGGGGGCGGCAGGTTCTGTGCCCACCCACATCTGGAGCATCACCACCAACAAGGACAAAAGGATACCTATCCAAGCTGGGGCCATGAACCAGACCTTGGGAATTTGCAAGTCAGCACTGGTGTCGCCAAAGGAAATCACATCCAGCATGGGCGTCCACATGTGCCAAACCAAAACCACCAACACCAGGGCATTGAACCCTGTGGCGACGCGTTGCAACACAGGTCGCCATTGCGGCCAATGGTCATCGATGATGTCCATGGTGATGTGGGCGCAGCGCCAAAACACACCGGGCAAGGCAAAGAAAAAGGCCACGCCCAAAGCCAGTTCCACCAATTCGGTCACGCCCGTCATGGGTTTGTCGACAAACTTGCGCATGGTCACATCGGCGATGGTGAGCAACACCATCGCCAACACCATCAGCACAGCCATGCTGTCCAACACCAACAAACCCCGTTGAACGGCGTCACGCGCCTTCATGTCTGCCGCCGACCCGAACACGCACAGGTGAAATCATGCAAAAGGGTTTAGGCCCAAAAGTTTTTGGACGTTTTGGCATGCTTTTCAGCCAAGGCCTTCATCATGTTGTAGACCGGGCGGGCGGGCAGGCCCTTGGCTTCCAAGGCCTTTAAATTGGACTCGGTGATATCGGCGCCAATCTTTCGCAGCCTGTCATCTTCAGCCTTGGCCAGTCGGATGGCCTCGCCACCGCCGTCCATCATGGCTTTTTTACCGGGGACATCCAATGCGTCCCATCCTTGGCCAATTTCGCGCTCAATCCCGGTGATGGATTCGGTGATCATGGCCTGCAAATCAGGCGGCAATTTGGCAAACCAAGCCTCATTGGCCACCACCGCAAAGCTGGAGACAAAGCAGTACATCTCGGTGGTGTGTTTGCAAATGCCACCCAGCTTCCAAGCAATGCCGGCACCACCGTAATCAGTGAATGCGCCATCGAGCGTTCCCTTTTGCAACTGTTCAGCCACTTCCGTTGGCGGCACACCCACTGGTGTTGCCCCCAGGGCGGCAATGAACTCGCGAATGGCCGGGGTGGAAAACCGCAAACGCTGGCCTTTGAAGTCATCCAAACTGCGAATGGCTTTCTTGGTGGTGTGCACGCTGCCAGGCTGGTGGGTGAACAAAAACAAAACCTTGGTCCCACGGTGCTCTGCGTCCAGGTATTTGGCACGCAATTCGGGGTCGTTGAGCACCTTGATCCCAATTTCGGCACTGCCCACCAAATAAGGCATGTTCACGATCTCGGTCAGCTGAAAGCGCCCAGGCGTTGAGCCATGCAAGAAAAACGACATCTCTGCCGTGCCATCGCGGGCGAAATCGAAGTGCTTGGGAGTGGGCCCCATTTGTGCACCGGGAAAGTGTTTGAAGCTCAGCCGGCCGTTGGACTTTTTCTCCAAGGCTTCGCCCCATTTCACCAGCCACTGGGACTGAAAGTGTTGCGGCCCGACAAAGTTGGCCACCTTGACTTCGAACTTTTGCTGCGGCAAAACCAGGGATGGGAAAGCCACCATGCCGGTGGCCACTGCGCTGCGCGTCACCCATTGGCGTCTTGAAAGTGCCATGTCGTCTCCTAGTGGTGAATTGAAAAATCCGTGAATTCATTTCAGTTTATCGGCGCTTCCTGCATTGGTAACCCGGGTAAACCAGAACGCTCAATCCCCCCTTGAGGCACCGTCTTGTGGTTAATATAAAAACCGCAAATCAGATGTTTCTTCCTCGCGGGTCGATGAGCTGTTCGATCCCCATTCAGACCACCTCCAACAAGGGCACGGCATGAAATTCGGCATCAACTTTTTCCCTTCGTTTCGCCCCAGCGACAGCAGCACGGCTGACTACTATCAGCAATGCATCACCTTGGCCGAAGCCGCAGACCGCTTGGGCTTTCACAGCGTTAAAACGGTCGAGCACTCGTTCTACGACTACGGCGGACATTCGCCCAACCCCAGCGTCTTCTTATCTGCCCTGGCCGTGCGCACGCAGCGCATCCGCGTGATGACCGGCGCGGTGATCCCCGCGTTTCACCACCCCGCGCACTTGGCCGGCGACTTGAGCATGCTCGACAACATGAGCCGAGGCCGGCTGGACGCAGGTTTTGGTCGGGCTTTTTTACCCAAAGAGTTTGAGGTATTTGGTGTGCCCATGGAAGAAAGCCGAGCGCGGTTTGAAGAGGCGATTGGCATGATCAAGCAACTGTGGACCCAAGACCGCGTCCAAACACGGGGGAAGTTTTGGCACCTCGACGATGTGCACCTCATGCCCCGGCCTTTTCAGCAACCGCACCCACCCATTTGGATCGCGGCGATCTCGTCTGAAGAATCTTTCACCTTTGCGGCACGCAATGGCTTCAACGTCATGATCGTGCCCTATGCGGGCAAGCCCGGCACCTTGCAGGAATACGTCAAGATGTATCGCCAAATGTGGGCTGACTCAGGCCACGCCCCGGGTGCCGAACAAGTGCAAATGTCACAGTTTTGCTGCATCTCCCGCTCGCGCGACCAGGCCCGCGAAGGTTTTGAGCGCATCATGACGCGTTACTTGGAAACCTTTGCCGAAGCGGTGCAATCTTGGGAAGGAAAAACATCTGACCAATACCCTGGCTACGACAAAATGGTGGCCAACATCTTGGCCATGACGCCCCAAAAAATCATCGAGAACAAAGCCGCTTATGTCGGCACCCCGCAAGACATGATCGAGCAGGTGCAAGCCAACTTGGATCAGTTTGGCGTGGTGGAACCTTCGATGCAAATCAACTTTGGCGGCAACCGCACCGAAGATGCGCTGCAAACCTTGGATTTGATCGCCAAGGAGGTCATGCCGCACTTTGCGCACATCGATCCGCCCATGACAAAGCCCATCACCCTGGCGGCTTGAAACAGCTGAAACGGTTTGGCGGCGGCGAGAGCGCCGAAGCTCAAAAACTCAATGCGACAAAGCCGCGAAGGTCGCCATGGGGTGATGCACATTGCCGCCGCTGAATGGGGGAAAGCGGTGAAAGTCTGCCCGCATGTCGTTGATCACGGGTGAGAGCAAAGCCGCGCTCAGCGCCTGGGCATCGGCAAACACGACTTTGTTGCGCTGCATGAAGTCCACCCTGGGGCCGGGTAATCCGCCGATCCAATCCACGCGGGTATAGATTTCGATGCCTTGGATGCCCGGGAAGGTTTGCATGATGCCCGGGTGGCTGGTCAGGTAATGGGTGTTCCAGGCATTCAGATCATCGGCCTGCCCGGGGTAATGCACCAGATAAGTGGCTGAACGGGTTCCGGCCGACACGGGGGTGGGGAAACGGCGGTTGAGCATCAATTGCTGCTGCACCACCCGCCCGCCTTGGCCCATCATGGCCAGCAACTGGGGCAACGCCAGGTTGAGCGCACCCTGAGGCATCAACCAGGCTTCTAAATCCTCGGGTTGGTCGGCATACAACTGCCAAGCCAAATGTGGGGGTTTTTGATCGTCTGGAAAGGCGTGCGGCGTATCGGCTGGCAGCGGTGTGTGAACCAAGGCTTGCGTCAATCCGGGCAAATGGGACAGGCCTCTGGCCATCTCCTGCGGGACCTGCCCCAGGGGGTGTGGCTGGACATGCTCAAACTCAAAGTAAGCAAAAAAACAATATCGCATAAAGGGGCAAAGCCAGCTTGCACCGACCTGGGCTGAACGAAGTTGGCGATTGTGCGCCAAACACCAAATGCGCTGAAAACCGCATCAGCCCGCCCCTTTGCAATGCACCATGGTGGTGCCAACGCCCCATCTGAACCGACGAGCTTGCCTTCACATTGGCTGCCGTCTGCGTTCAGAGCCCTAATGCGCCGATTTTTTGTAGTCCGAAAGAACCCATTCGCTGTGCTTTGAATCACACATCAGAAAACTTGAGCACATGCACGTGTAAAAAGTGTAATTGGCGGTAAAAAAGGTAAAACGGGCTAAAGTTTTCCGAACTCGTGTTTTGAGCGCTCAATTTCTGGGAAGCTTCGCGCAAATCTTGGCTTTGCGAAAGGAATTTCCATGATCTCCAGCACCAATATGGCGGCTTTGTATTCGGCCAACGCCGCCAACAAATGGTCGGCCGCGGCCACCACGGCCAGCGAGCGCATCAGCACCACCTACCGCATCAACCGCTCTTCCGATGACCCGTCTGGAATGATGATGGCGACCACGCTGAGTGCGGAGCTGAGCTCCTATAGCCGCACCTTGGACAACATCCACAGCGGTATCGCTGCCATTCAAAAGGTGGATGCGTCACTGACCACGATTGCCAGCTACCTGACTGAGATGCGCACCCTGGCCGTGTCCGCTGCCAGCGCCACAGATGCCACCATCTTGAGCGGCTACCAAACCAGTTTTGACAACTACCGGTCCGATATCACCGATGTGGCGACCTACACCACGCTCAATGGCTCTTCTTTGATGGATGGCAGCACGACTTCGGTGTCGGTGCAAGTTGGTATTGCAGCTGGGGACAGCCGCAGCTTGAGTTTTTCATCGGCAACCGCCGCTGCCTTGGGCCTGTCCGCGCTGGACATTTCCACCAGTGCCAGCACCGCCATTGACACCATCGACACCGCCTTGGTGACGATCGGCAACTACCAGTCCTTGGTCGGCTCCCACGAAAAACTCATGGATTACCGCGAAACCTTATCGGACAACATGATCCTCTCCTTGACCAGTGCCTATGGCAATGTGATGGACGCCGATGTGGCAGCGGAGACCACCAATTTGGCCACCTATCAAATTCGTCAAGAAGCCGCCGCGGCCGTTTTGGTTCAGTCCAATACCATCACCAAGGAAATGGTGGCTTACCTGCTGCAAGGCGTCACCAATTGATCAGGGTGCTCAAATGACGCGGATGATGCGCCAGCCCCTGTCCATTTTGCGAAAAACAAACTTTCGATCTAATTTCCTGGATCGCACCAAGTAATAGCTGAGCACCCGGATGCTTTGGGCTTTTCGCGCATCGTCGCAGTAAATGCTCTCGCCGACCTCCAAGGCTTGGAGGGTGCTCACATGGTCCTGCTGCTTGATGTGCTGCAGGTTGACGCGCTCAATGATCATGGCTGGGTATTTAGGTTGCAGGTTGGAATCGACACCAAGTCCACCAACTTGAGCGACTTTTTCATCTTTTTGTCGCAAGTTTTAAGCACAGCCCAAAAAGCACGGGGTCCACGACACTGCGCACATCATGAAATTCCCCCCAGGTGAAGCAAGGCATTACTCGATATGCCTGCGGGCGCTGAAGGGATGAAGCGTCAGGCCGCAGGCGGCGCCGACTGGCGCATGGATGGGCGTTGGGCAAAGCCCTCGAACCAGGCACCCAAGACAGGGTTTTGGGCGCGCCAATTTTCTTCTGACAAGCGCAAATCGATCCAACCCAAAGCGGCAGCGGCGGCAATTTCGCCCAGGGTGACCTGCTCGCCACTGGTGGCAATGTCTTGGTTGAGAACGCGCAGGCAATGGCGGACCTTGACCCACTGTTGGGCCAGGTACTCGGGCCACTGTTTGGCCGCATCGCGCAACAGCTCGGTGCGCACCAACACGCCCGCTTGAATCAAGCCATCGGCCGTGGCGTTCATGCGCAGACTGCGCAGACGCTGCGCTGGGTCGGTGGGAATCAGGCGCATGGCCGGGTGAACCTGATCAAGATACTCGACGATCACCGTTGAGTCGTAAACAGCCATGCCTTCGGGGGTGACCAAGGTGGGGATTTTGCCCGTGGGGTTGATCATGATCAGCTCTTCATTGGTTTTCCCGGCGCTCACAGTTGTGGGAATCATTTCAATTTGATCGAGCATGCCCTTTTCAATCGCCGACACCACGACCTTGCGAACAAAAGGTGAAAAGGGTCCGTGCATCAAACGCATTTTTTGGTCGGTCATGGCCAACTCCTGGGACTGAAAAAAGAGGTCCATGGTAACCAGAGCAGGCCCCTTTGAACCTCACCACAGTCATCCACACGACTGGCAACCCCACTGACTTGGTTCGCAAAAGGACAAGTGCGCTGGGCGTGACTGCGCTCTGAGCCCCAGCCGATTACAGTGCGCTTGTTTTGACCCATCC
>CAXNFO010000105.1:0-6693 GCA_964201395.1 Limnohabitans sp. | reverse complement strand
GCATCGGTGCAAAGTTGGCGCTCAGATGGGTCGGTCGACAGGGATGCTTGGCCATTGATGCGCAGGGTTTCGTCAAAGCCGGGCAGCATGAAAAGCAAGCCCAGTTGGCTTGTGTCGATGATGTTCTCCAGCGTGTCCAGACGGTTGTTGCCCGGCGCATCTGGGATCAACAAGGTCTGGTTATCGATGACTTTCACAAAACCTGGGTCGCCCCCACGCGGGGACGCGTCCATTTGGCCCGACGCGTTTGAGCTGGCCAGCACCACAAAGGGGGACAGGGCGATGAACTGCTGGGCATGTCGATCCAATGACCGCATCTCTTTCAGCGAGGCACGTTCGCTGGCGGCTCCATAGAGTTGGCGCAGCTGGTCACGGGTGGTGAGGTTCATGGTTACCCCTTTTGCAAATGAATGGGTCGGTGCTCGGCCTGTCGTTTGCCAAATCGTCCGATGACCTATGGAAAAACGTTCAAGCCTTGGCGGGTGGGTTTTGTCCCAACCAAAGCAACAAACTGCGCAAGGCGTGTTGCACAGTGGCGCGGCGCACTTGGGCGCGGTCGCCGTCAAAGTGTTGGCGCTCGGTTTTGACCCACGCGGTGTCGGCCCCCAGGGTGGGGCCGCTGTCGCTGGGCAAGGCCCAGGCAAAGCACACCGTGCCCACGGGGCGTGAGGCGCTGCCCCCGGTGGGGCCAGCCACACCGGTCACGGCCAGGCTGACCTGCGCTTTGGAATGGCGCAAGGCACCCAAGGCCATGGCCTGGGCCACCGGCTCGCTGACCGCGCCGACACGGGCAATCAGGGCCGCGTCCACGCCGAGCGATTCATGCTTGGCGTCGTTGGAATAAGTGACAAACCCCCGCTCAAACCATTGGCTAGACCCAGCCAATTCGGTGCAGGCCGCAGAGATCAGGCCGCCGGTGCAACTCTCCGCGGTGGCCAGGCTCCAGCCGCGTTGCAGCAGTGCCTGGGCCAGTTGCTCGACCAAGGCCGGCGTGTCATCGGTGGGGTGTGAACTCATGTGACGGTCCTCCATAAAGCAATCACCAACAGGGTGCAAAAAGCGGCCACCAGGTCGTCAAACATGATGCCAAAGCCGCCACGCCAACCAAAGCCTTTGAACGACTTGTCGGCCCAGCCCACCGGCCCAGGTTTGGCGGCATCGAAAAAGCGAAACAGCACAAAGGCCCAAAACTGCGCCCAAAAACCCGCCGGCAGCAGCAACCACAGCACCAACCAAAAGGCGACGATTTCGTCCCAAACGATGTTGCCCGGGTCGCTCACGCCCAAGTTGCGCGCGGTGACGGTGCAGGCCCACCAACCCAGGGGCAGGCTCAGGCCAATCAGCCAAGCCAATTGGACGGCATCAAAGTACAAATGCAAAACGGAAAAACTGGCCCAGGCCCAAAGGGTGCCCACCGTGCCCGGGGCCCACAGGCTGAGCCCGGCGCCAAACCCCAGGGCAATGACATGCGCGGAGTGCCGCTTCATGAATTGGCGGTCGATGGCGATGTTCATTCAGGCAAAGTGGTCAAAACTGGTCAGGCGGCTCACATCGATGGCTTGGCCTTGGGGGTCGAGCACGCGCAATCCAGCGGGGGTGATGTGGCCCACGCGGCTGACAGGCGTGGCGCTGGCTTGGGCGGCGGCCCACACGGCCGCGCGATGTTCGGGCGCGGCGGTGAACAGCAATTCGTAGTCGTCGCCACCGGTCAAGCCACAGGCCAGGGTTTGCGCCCAGGGCAGGGCGGCCAAGTCGGGGCAATGGGCGGGCCAAGTCGTGTCGCCATCGCTGGCATGGCGCAGCCAGCGGGTGTCGATGTCCGCGCCCACACCCGATGCCTTCATGATGTGGCCCAAGTCGCCGAGCAAACCGTCGCTCAGGTCGATGGCCGCATGGGCCACACCCCGCAAGGCCTCGCCCAGGGCCACACGTGGCGTGGGCCGCTCCATGCGCGCGCGGGCGCGCTCAAAGGCGTCGCTGGGCAAATGCAGTTGGCCGCGAAACACCTCCAAGGCCATGCGCGCTTGTCCGACCACGCCACTGATGTAAATGTCGTCACCCACCTGGGCCGCGCTGCGCAGCAAAGCTTGGCCGGGGGGCAATTCGCCCCACACGGTGATGGCGATGGTCAAGGGCCCTCGGGTGGTGTCGCCGCCGATCAACTCGCAGCCATGCGCGTCGGCCAGCGCCCACAGGCCTTGGGCAAAACCACGCAGCCAAGCCTCATCGGCCTGGGGCAAGGCCAGGGCCAGGGTGAAGGCGCAAGGGGTGGCGCCACACGCGGCCAGGTCGCTCAGGTTGACCGCCAAGGCCTTGTGGCCCAAGGCTGCTGGGTCGACGGTGGACAAAAAGTGCCGGCCTTCGACCAGCATGTCGCTGGAGATGGCCAGGGCCTGGCCGGGGGTGGGCATCCAAATGGCGCAGTCGTCGCCCACACCGACTTGAGCGCGCTGGGGCGGGCGTTTGAAATAACGCTCGATGAGCTCAAACTCGCCCATGCGGCTGGCTCAGTGCAGGTTGCGCGAGCCGGGCTCGTGGCTCAGGGCGTCGAGCACAAACATGGGGATGTCAACGTCGAATTTCTCGCCGTCTTCGGCCACGCAAAAGTACTGGCCGTGCATGGTGCCGGTGGGGGTGCGCAGCCGCGTGCCGCTGGTGTATTCAAAGGATTCACCCGAGCGCAGCAAAGGCTGATGCCCCACCACCCCCAGGCCGCGCACTTTCTCGTGCAGGCCTTGGGCGTCGTTGATGTTCCAGGTGCGCGAGATCAGTTGCGCGGCCAAGCTGCCGGTGTTGGTGATGGTGATGGTGTAGGCGAACATGTACAGGGACGCACTGGGGTCGGACTGTTCGGGCAAAAACTGCGGTTTGACGTCGACGCGAAACTGGTATTTGGGCATGGTGTGTGTTCGCTCAAGGGTGGGTGATTTTGTCTCATGGCCAATCGGGTGTGTCGGGGGTGAAATAATCGCCCCATGAACACGCCCACCTATCGCATCGCCCCATCCATTTTGTCGGCTGACTTTGCCCGCCTCGGTGAGGAGGTGCGCCAAGTCATTGATGCCGGCGCAGACTGGATTCATTTCGATGTGATGGACAACCATTATGTGCCCAACCTCAGCTTCGGCCCCATGGTGTGCCAAGCCCTCAAGCCACACGCCAAAACCGCGGCCGGCGTGGCGGTGCCGATCGACGTGCATTTGATGGTCTCGCCAGTGGACGCCTTGGCCCAGGCCTTTGCCAAAGCCGGTGCCGATCTGATCAGTTTTCACCCCGACGCCAGCACCCATGTGCACCGCAGCGTTCAAGCCATCCAGGGCGCGGGTTGCCAGGTGGGTTTGGTGTTCAACCCAGCCGAACCGCTGGACGTGCTCGATTGGCTGATCGACGACATTGATTTGATTTTGATCATGAGCGTCAACCCCGGCTTTGGCGGCCAGGGCTTCATCGACTCGGCCTTGCGCAAAGTGGAACAAGCGCGAAAGCGCATCCAAGCCAGCGGGCGCGACATCCGCTTGGAGGTGGACGGCGGCATCAAGCCCGACAACATCCGCCGGGTGGCCGATGCCGGGGCCGACACCTTTGTCGCGGGCAGTGCGATTTTTGGCCAGCCCGACTACGCCCATGTGGTGCGCGCCATGCGCCAGGCCTTGGCCTGAAGTCCAGCCGCTTCAAGGCAGGTTGACTGACGGGACATCGGGCCATGGCGAGGGCCACCCGCTGACGTCTCTCAACAGAATTTAGCCAACTTTCAGGCCATGCCGCGCCACTTGCGCCAGCGTGTGCTCACGCCCATGCGCATGCCTTCGAGCAGGCTGTAGACCACCGGGATCACCAGCAGGCTGAGCACGGTCGAGGTGATGAGGCCGCCGATCACCGCGATCGACATGGGGGAGCGAAAGCTGGGGTCGGCCAAGCCCCAACCAAAGGCCAGGGGCAACATGCCCGCGCCCATGGCGATGGTGGTCATGATGATGGGGCGGGCGCGCTTGTGACAGGCATCCATGAGGGCGGCCATGCGGCCCAGGCCTTGGTCGCGCTGGGCGACGATGGCGTACTCCACCAGCAAGATGGAGTTTTTGGTGGCAATGCCCATCAGCATGATCAAGCCAATCAGCGAGGGCATGGAAAAACTCTTATTGGCCAACAGCAAGCCGACAAAAGCGCCACCCAAAGACAGAGGCAAGGCGGCCAAGATGGTCAGCGGGTGCAAAAAGCCTTTGAACAACAACACCAGCACGATGTAGATGCACAGCACCCCGGTGAGCATGGCCAAGCCAAAGCTGGCGAACAACTCGCCCATGGCCTCGGCGTCGCCGACCTCGACCACCGCAATGCCAGCGGGCAGGTTTTTCACTGCGGGGAGGTTTTTCACTTGCTCGGTCACATCGCCCAGGGGCAGGCCCGAGAGTTCAATTTCAAACTTGATGTTGCGCGCGCGGTCGTAGCGGTCGATCACCGCGGGGCCCGAGCCCATGCTGATCTGGGCCACCTGGGCCAACATGACCGGGCCGCGCTTGCCGGGCACACTCAGGCGCCCCAGGGTGTCCAGGTCTTGGCGGGCACTGTCTTGCAGTTTGACCACGATGGGGATTTGGCGCTGGTCCAAGTTGAGTTTCGCCAGACCCGCGTCGTAGTCGCCGGAGGTGGCCATGCGCAAGGTCTCGCCAATCGCCGCGCTGGTCACGCCCAGGTCGGCGGCGGCGGCAAAGTCGGGCACCACCACCACCTCGGGGCGCACCAGGCTGGCGCTCGAAGCCACATTGCCCAAACCAGGGATCAGGCGCAACTCGCGCTCAATGGCCTGGGCCGAGCTGAACAAAGCTTCGCGGTTTTCGCCGGTCAGCACCAAGATGTATTTTTCGCCCGAGCCACCCAAGCCGACTTTGCTGCGCACCCCTGGCAGGGCGGTGAGGGCTTGGCGGATTTGTTGTTCGATGATTTGTTTTTTCGGGCGCTCGCCACGCTCGCTCATCAGCAAGGTGAGGGTGGCTTTGCGCGGCTCGCCGGCACCCGAGGTGTCAAACGGGTCGGCACCCGCTGCACCGCCACCAATGGTGGTGTAAATGCTTTTCACATGCGGCACTTGGCTCAACAACTTCCGCGCGGCTTCGGCGCTGGCCTGGGTTTGTGCCAGCTTGGTGCCGGGGGGCAGCTCCAGATATACCTGGGTTTGGCTGTTGTCGTCAGGTGGGATGAAGCCGGTGGGCAACAAGGGCACCAAAGACAAGGAGCCGATGAAAAACGCCAGCGCGCCCAAAACCGTCCACCAGCGGTGATGCAAACACCACTGGGCCAAGCGCAAGTAGCCCCCCATCCAGGCCGGGCGGGCCTCGGCGTCCACGATGGGGCGCAACAGGTAAGCGGCCATCATGGGGGTGAGGGCGCGCGCCACGACCAAAGAAGCAAACACCGCCAGCGATGCCGTCCAACCAAACTGTTTGAAAAACTTGCCTGGTATGCCGGCCATGAAGGCGGTGGGTAAAAACACCGCGATCAAGGTGAAGGTGGTGGCAATCACTGCCAGCCCAATTTCATCGGCCGCTTCCATGGCCGCTTGGTACGGCGACTTGCCCATGCGCAAATGGCGCACGATGTTCTCCACCTCCACGATGGCGTCGTCAACCAAGATGCCCACCACCAGCGACAAGGCCAGCAGGGTCACCACGTTGATGGAAAAGCCCAGGGCTTGCATGCCAATGAAGGCCGGGATCACCGACAAGGGCAGGGCCACGGCGGTGACAAAGGTGGCGCGCCAGTCGCGCAAGAACAACCACACCACCAACACCGCCAAGATGGCCCCTTCATACAGCAGGTGCAAAGAGCCTTGGTACTCCTCGGCCACGGGTGAGACAAAGTCAAAGGCTTCGGTTAGTTCGATGTCGGGGTGGGCGGCGCGCAAATCGGCCAGGGCTTTTTGCACCGCTGCGCCGACCTCGATTTCGCTGGCACCGCGGCTGCGCGAGACTTCAAAACCCACCACCGGCTGGCCATTGAGCAGGGCCGCAGAACGCGGCTCGGCCACCGTGTCTTGCACCTGGGCCACTTGGTCCAAACGGATGCGCCGGCCATCGGCCAAGGTCAACGACATGCGCGACAAGGTTTGGGCATCGGTGACCGTGCCCAGGGTGCGCACGGGTTGCTCCCCCCCAGCCACATCGGTGCGCCCGCCCGAGCTGTCGGACTGCATTTGTTTGAGCTGGCGCGAAATATCTGCGGCGCTCGCCCCCAGGGCTTGCAAGCGCTGCGGGTCCAAAGCGATGTGGATTTGGCGTTCCACGCCACCCACCCGGTTGACCGCGCCGACACCGCGCACCGCCAGCAGCTTGCGCGCAATTTGGTTGTCGACAAACCACGACAAGGCCTCTGGGTCCATGTTGGCCGAGCGCACCGTGTAGGCCAAGATGGGTTGGCCGGCCAGGTCGAGTTTGGTGATGACGGGGTCTTTCAAGTCACCGGGCAACTCGCTGCGGATGCGGTTAACGGCTGAGCGCACATCGTCCAAGGCTTCTTGGATGGGCTTTTCCAAGCGAAATTCGGCGCTGATGATGGCGCTGCCGTCTTGCACTTTGGTGGTGATGTGCTTCAAGCCTTGCAAAGATGCGATGGCGTTTTCGATCTTGCGCGCCACCTCGGTTTCCATTTGGGCCGGTGCGGTGCCAGGCAGGCTGGCGGTCACGCTGATGGTGGGCA
>CAXNFO010000104.1:0-6702 GCA_964201395.1 Limnohabitans sp. | reverse complement strand
GGCCGGCGGGGCGTCGACCACGATCAATGTGCCGTGGTCGGTGTCAATGCGAAAGTAACGCCGAAAACTCGCGTCGGCCGAGGCCACCCGCAAACTCGGCATGTGCAGGCGGTGGCTGGCGGCCAAGGCCTGCAACCAATGTTCAAAATGGGCTTGGCGCGCCGCATCTGCCCACGGCACCGGGCTGGCGGGTACCGGTGTGGGACCGGCTTCGATGGTGGGGGTGCTCATGGATAATCCATTCTACAAACCTGTGCCGGTGCTGCGAGCGGGGCCCCCAAGCGGGGTGTCGCATGCGTCCTCCACGGCTTGAACCCCCACCCATGAACGCCCGCCCACCTTCGAAAGCCCATTGCTTGCGCTCAGCCCTGTGGGCCGTGTTGGCCGGGCTGTGCATCGGTGGGGCGTGGGCGCAGTCGCCGCTGACGCCACAGACCAAGGCCTCATCCGAGCCAACGGCGGGCGCGCCAGCGCTCAAACCCAGCAGCCTCTTGCCGTTGTTGGTGCCCGCGCAAAACCGCGCCTTGCTGCCCCTGTTCATCCAAGCCGATCATTTGTCAGGGCGCCCGGATTTGGACTTGCTCATGCTGGGCGATGTGCAACTGCGCCGGGCCGATACCTTGATCCGGGCTGAGCGGATTGACTATTTTTGGCCCACCGATACGGCCCGCGCCCGCGGCAACGTGCGCATCAACCAGGCCGGCAATGTGTTTGAAGGTCCCGACCTGGATTTGAAAATCGAGGCGTTTGAGGGCAGCATCACCGAGCCCCGCTTCCAGTTGTTGCGCAGCCAGGGGCATGGCCAGGCCAAGCGGGTGGACTTTTTGGATGAAAAGCGCGCCGTTATTCACCAGGGCGACTACACCACCTGCCCGCGCAAGCCCGGTCCAAGTTGGCTGCCCGACTGGCTGATCCGCGCCGACAAACTGAGCTTGGACAGCGAAAAAGGCGACGCCGAGGTGACCAACGGCGCCTTGTATTTCAAAGACACGGCGGTGGTGCGCGTGCCTTCCTTTGCCTTTCCCATGACCGGGCAGCGCCGTTCGGGCTTGCTGCCGCCGACCATTGAGTCCAACAACATCGACGGCTTCACTTATTCGCAGCCGTATTACTGGAACATCGCGCCCAACCGGGATTTGTTGATCACGCCGCGCCTGATGACCGAGCGGGGCCTGAACCTCTCCACCGAGTTTCGTTATTTGGAAAGCGTGCAGCCCCCCTTTCAGGGAACGGCCAAGTTGGACGTGATGCCCTATGACCGCTTGGGCGGGACGACGCGCTGGGGCACATCCTTGCTCCACCAAGGCAATGTGGACACCCGCTCGGCACGCTTGGGGCCGGTGCAATTGGGCCTGAACATCAACCGCGTCAGCGACGACAACTATTGGAAAGACTTTCCACGCAACAACATCAACGGCGCTTTGCGGCTGTTGCCGGCCGACGCCAATGTGGCCTATGCCAGCGGGGGCTTGACCACACAACTGCGCACGCTGCGCTGGCAAACCTTGCAAGACATCAGCACGCCCATCACACCGCCTTACGACCTGGTGCCCAAACTCAGCGGTCAATATCGATGGGCTTATCCGTCGGGGCTGGATGTGGTGATTCTGGGCGAGATGACGCGCTTTCAGTCGAGTCGGGAATTTTTGGGGCTGACCAACGACAACGCGCAACGCATGGTCAGCCAAGCGCAAGTGGGGCGGTCATGGATCACGCCATACGGCGCCATCACCCCCAAGCTTACCCTCAATGCCCGCAGTTACCAGTTTGATCAGGCGCTGGCGGGCACGGGCGTGCGCAGCGCCTCAGTGGTGGTGCCGGGTTACAGCATTGATGCAGGTGCAGTGTTTGAGCGCCCCACCCGCCTGTTTGATTTGCCTTGGGTACAAACCCTGGAGCCGCGACTTTTTTACGTCAACACCCCGTTTAAGGACCAGAACAGCTTGCCCAATTACGACTCAGCGAGTTACGACTTCAACATCGCCACCATCTTCACCGAAAACGCTTTCACCGGATACGACCGCATTTCCGACAGCCATCAGGTGACCACCGGCGCCACATCGCGCTTTTTGGACCCGCAGTCGGGCGCTGAGCGCGCCCGCTTTGTGTTGGCGCAGCGCTACCGTCTGCGCGCCCAAGAGGTGGTGTTACCCGGGGGCGTGGCGGCTACCGAGCAGCTCAGCGACACCTTGGCCGGCACCAATTTGCAGCTGGTCAATTCATGGTCGGTGGACTCGGCCCTCCAGTACAGCCCCGATGCGGCGCGCATGGTCCGCTCCACGGTGGGTGCGCGTTATCGGCCAGGACCCTATCGGGTGTTGAACATGGCCTATCGCTACAAAGCCGATGCGGTGGGCGCAGCGGGTGGCGAGTTTGTCGACACCAGTTGGCAGTGGCCCTTGGAAAGTCTTTTTTCGGGCACGGGCAAGGCGGACACCACCTTGGGCGCCAGTGAGGGCCGTTGGTACACTGTGGGACGCTTGAATTACAACCAACAAGAGTCGCGCTTGGTCGATGCGCTGATCGGGGTCGAATACGATGCGGGCTGTTGGCTCACCCGGGTGGCGCTGGACCGATACCAGTTGACGGCCGAGCGAGCAGTCCAGCGGGTCATGTTCCAGATGGAGTTTTCTGGGATGTCCCGTGTGGGCTCCAACATCACCGGTGTGTTCAGGGATTACGTGCCACGCTATCAAAACTTGCGCGACTACGGGGGCTTTCCAAGCCGATTTGGTCAATATGAGTAAAACCACAAAATTTCTCAAACAGCCCTGGCTGGCGCTTTGGGCGTGTGCCTGGGCGGTGTGTGCCAGCTCGGTGTGCTTGGCCCAGGGCATTCGTTTGGGCGGGCCCTCCTTGGGGCCCACGCTCAATCCGCCGACCGCCAACACCGCTTCGGGTGCGCGGTCGTCAGACTTCATCGTGGCGGTGGTTGACGCCGAGCCCATCACCAACCAAGAGTTGCAGCAGCAAGTCGAGCAAACCGTGCTGCAAATGCAGCAGCAGCAAGGGGGGTTTGTGCCGCGCCGCGAGGTGTTGGTGCGCCAAGTGTTGGAGCGCTTGATCGATGAGCGCGCCCAACTGCGCTTGGCGCAAGAGCTGGGTATCCGCATTGAAGACTCTGTGATCGAGCAAGCTGAACAGGGCATGGCCACCCAAAACGGGGTCAGCATGGAGGCTTTTCGCGAGCGTCTCACGCAACAAGGCATGAGCCAGTCTCAATTCCGTGCCGATTTGCGCCAGCAACTCACCTTGCAGCGTTTGCGCGAGCGGGAGGTCAATGCGCGCATTCGCATCACCGAGCCCGAAATTGACAAGCTGCTGGCCGAGCGCATCAAAACCAGCCAAGAGGCGGACCCTGTGCTGGCCTTGGGTCACATTTTGTTGGCCGTGCCCGACGACGCCAGCGAGGCGCAGCGCCAAGAGACCCGACTGCGCGCCCAGGCCTTGGTGGAAAAACTCAAAGGCGGTGCCGACTTTGCGGCCTTGGCACGCGACAACTCGGATGCGTCCGACAAAGCCGGCGGCGGCATGATGGGTTTGCGGCCGGCACAGCGCTACCCCAGCTTATTTGTAGATGCCGTCAAGACCTTGGCCGTGGGCCAACTGGCCGGCCCGGTGCCCTCTGGGGCGGGCTTTCACATTCTCAAATTGATCGAGCGCCGTCAACCGCAGGCCACTACCTTGACCGTGCCGCAAACCTTGGCGCGCCATATTTTGTTGCGTCCGGGCGAGCAGCTCAGCCCCAATGCGGCGCGCGCACGCATGCTCGAGATCAAATCACAAATCGACAGCGGTCGGGCCGAATTTGCCACCATGGCGCGCCTGCATTCACAAGACGGCAGCGCCGCCACGGGGGGCGATTTGGGTTGGGCCGGTCCGGGCATGTTTGTGCCCGAGTTTGAAGAGGCCATGAACAAGTTGGCCCCTGGGCAAACCTCGCCCCCGGTGGTGACGCGTTTTGGCGTGCACCTCATCCAGGTCATGGAACGCCGCCAGGCCGAGCTGAGTGTCAAAGAGCAACGCGACTTGGCGCGCAACATCTTGCGTGAGCAAAAGTTAGAAGACAGCTACCGCGCCTGGGCCCAAGAAACGAGGGGCCGCTCTTACGTCGAATACCGCGACGACCCGCTTTGAGCATGGCCCACCCGAACGCGCCACGCAAGCGCTTTGGCCAACACTTTTTGACCGATCGCGCGGTCATTGACGACATCGTCAGCGCCATTGCCCCCCAGGCCGGGCAGGCCATGGTGGAAATTGGCCCCGGCTGGGCCGCACTGACTCAGCCTTTGGTGGAGCGACTCGGGCACTTGCAAGTGATCGAAATCGACCGCGATTTGGCGCGAGAACTGCGCGGCCACGCCCAACTGAGCGTGACCGAAGCGGATGTGTTGCAGGTCAACTTCACTGAGCTGGCCCAAAGCCTCAACGCGCCCAAGCTGCGCGTGGTGGGCAACTTGCCATACAACATCTCCACGCCCATTTTGTTTCACTTGCTCGACCATGTGGACGTGGTTCAAGACCAGCACTTCATGCTGCAAAAAGAGGTGGTCGATCGCATGGTGGCCGCGCCCCACAGCGCCGACTACGGCCGCCTGAGCGTCATGCTGCAAGCGCGCTATCAAATGGAAAAGGTGCTCGATGTGGCGCCTGATGCCTTTCACCCCCCACCCAAAGTGGACAGTGCGGTGGTGCGCATGGTGCCGCTGGCCGATGTGGTCGATGTGCCCTGGGCCCTGCTGTCAGAGTTGGTGCGGGTGGCCTTTGGCCAACGCCGCAAACTGCTGCGCCACAGCTTGGGTGCCTGGTTGCAGCAAAAGGGTGTGGATACCGACTTTGATGTTCAGCGGCGTGCCCAAGAGGTGACTGTGGCTGAGTTTGTGGCTTTGGCAAAGCTGTGCCAAGGGCAGTGATCCAGCCGACGCTGCGCTTTAACCCGAATTCAAGGGCTCATTTCTGCGGATCAGGGCCTTGCGCGGCAGAAAACCGAGCCCTTGACCGTTATGAATCATCGGTTTCGGAATGCCTGCAAAATTTGCATTTTCAGCCCGCATTGTGCGTTGAGTGCATAGCGCATAAAATCCTTTCATGCACAAGCGAATGACGATTACTTTGGACGAGGCGGTTTACGATGGTTTGTACAGAACCATTGGCAAGCGCCAAATCAGCCAATTCATTGAAGATCTTCTGCGACCCCACGTCATGGACACGGCGCTCGACGAAGGCTATCGCGCCATGGCGGCCGACACCGCCCGAGAAGCCGATGCCCAAGAATGGAGCAACGCTTTGGCCAAGGACATGGTCAATGAAACGCGGTGAGGTCTGGTGGGTTGAATTTGACCCAGCGGTGGGGTCTGAAATCCGCAAAACCCGCCCGGCTCTGATCGTTAGCAACGACGCGGCCAATAGAAACCTGGCCCGGGTCGTCGTGGTACCGCTTTCCAGCAATACGGAGCGCCTTTATCCGGGCGAGGCGCTCGTGACCGTCGATGGCCAGCAAAGCAAGTTCATGGCCGACCAAATCATGGCGGCAGACAAATCCCGTTTGAAAAATCTACTCGGCGCTGTCAGCAAAAGCGACATGCAATCAGCCGAAATGGCCATCCGGGTTCAGCTTGGCATGGCGAAATAGCACTTATACACATCGCCGAAACCCATTCAGCTGTGTTGTGTCGAGGGCACAAGATCTCAAAAACAAAAAAGCCCGCTGAAAACGGGCTTTTTGTTGTGGGTTGATGCGATATCAGGCAGCGGTCAACCAGTAACCCGCATTGAACGGGCTGCTCATGCGCAAGGCCAAGGGGGAAATGTCGACCAATTTGTCGGTGGGCATTTTTTCGCCGCCGTCGGTCAACTCAATGCCGCTGGGGCCGGCGCTGGCCATGCCGTCGCTGTCCAAGGCCAATGCGGGTGCGCGCGCCACGGAGAAGGAGTAAAAGCAACGGAACGGAACTTTGCGCTCGGCCCAGTAATCCGAGGCTTCGCGGAAGATGTCGAGCAACTGCTCACGCGCTTCTTTGTCAAATTTGGCATGGGCAGGCACCTGCTCCAGCACGATGACAAAACCAGGCTGCGGGCCAGACTTGTGCAAGGGGTCGGTCATGCCGTCGAACAAGGCGTCAAAGTTCTTGCTGGTTTGCGGCGGAAAGGTGAATTGCTGGGCAAGCATGTCCAGCACGTCTTGTTTGCTTTGGGCCACAGCTAAGTTGGCATACAAAAAGTGATGCCCCAGGTGTTGAGCAGCCGCGTGCAAATCCTGTACCCGGTGGGCGCGGATTGACTGCACGATGTTGGATTTGACGGTACGAAGTGGCGTGTCCATCTCCGCTGAATTCCTCACAAAACAATAAAAAAGAAGAAACTTGACGTTTGCGAGCCCTAACTTTCGGGGCTGGTTGGTCAACCAGTCTTTCGGGATAACCCGAGAAGCAACGTCCATAATTATGAAGGAAAAGCATTCCCAAGGCAATAGCCAGGACTTAATTGCCTTCAAAATGACCCATTGGGACAAATATAAGTGGGTAAGTACTACCCCAAGAACTAAGACCTGGTCGCGTTTGCGTCGGCCACGGTCAAAGCTGTCATATTGACGATGCGGCGCACCGTGGCGCTGGCGGTGAGGATGTGCACCGGTTTGGCGGCGCCCAACAGCACCGGGCCAATGGCAATATTGCCGCCCGCAGCGGTTTTGAGCAGGTTGTA
>CAXNFO010000103.1:0-6750 GCA_964201395.1 Limnohabitans sp. | reverse complement strand
TCCAAATCGGGGTCGAGGTCGCGCCCCAGGCCTTCGATGTTGAGCAAGGTTTTTTGCAGCAGCACCAACTGGGGCTGGATTTCCACATTGAAGCGGCGCGAGGTTTGGAACAAGCGCATCAAAACCATGCCCAATGAGATTTCTTTCAGGGGCCGATCGAAATAGGGCTCGCACACCGAGCGAATCGCCGCCTCCAATTCATCGACCCGGGTGTCGGCCGGCACCCAGCCCGACTCCAGGTGCAACTCGGCCACGCGCTTGTAGTCGCGGCGGAAAAACGCTGTGAAGTTTTGCGCCAAGTACTCTTTATCGAACTCGGTCAAGGTACCGACGATGCCAAAGTCGAGCGAGATGTAGCGCCCAAAACTCTCAGGCGCGATGCTGACTTGGATGTTGCCGGGGTGCATGTCGGCATGAAAAAACCCATCGCGAAACACCTGGGTGAAGAAAATCGTCACCCCGTCGCGCGCGAGCTTGGCGATGTCCACGCCCGCCTCGCGCAAGCGGTCCACTTGGCTGATGGGCACACCGTTCATGCGCTCCATCACGATCACCTCGTTGCGGCAATATTCCCAAAACATCTCGGGGATCAGCACCAGGTCCAGGCCCTGCATGTTGCGGCGCAGTTGCGCGGCGTTGGAGGCCTCGCGCACCAGGTCCAATTCATCGTGCAGGTATTTGTCGAACTCGGCCACCACCTCGCGTGGCTTCAAGCGCTTGCCGTCGCTGGACAAGCGGCCCAGCCACTGCGCCATGGTGCGCATCAGCCCCAGGTCTTTTTCAATCGCGCTCAGCATGCCTGGGCGCAACACCTTGACCGCCACATCGCGCACCTGGCCGTCTTTGCCGCGCATCTGGGCAAAGTGCACCTGGGCAATCGACGCACTGGCCACGGGCACTCGGTCAAACGACACGAACAATTCATCCACAGGTCGCCCCAGGGCGCGCTCGATGGTGGCCACTGCCACGTCAGACGAAAACGGGGGAACCCGGTCTTGCAGCAATGCCAATTCGTCAGCAATGTCGGTCGGCAACAAGTCACGCCGGGTGGACAAAACTTGGCCAAACTTAACGAATATGGGGCCCAAGGACTCCAGCGCTTCGCGCAAGCGTTGGCCACGCGGGGTGGACAGGTTGCGCCCCAGGCTGATCAGGCGGCGCAGCAGTCGCAAGCCGGGTTGTTGAAAGCCCGACAACACCAACTCGTCCAGGCCGTGGCGAAACACCACCCAGAGAATAAAAATACCGCGAAACATGCGCGTCATGGAAAGCCAACCTGGTTGCCACTGCGGCCCCCAGGGGCGGACCCTGGGCGGGCCATCCATTGGCGCAAGGCTTGCGCCACTTGCCGTGCCACACCCATCACCACATGGGCGCGGGCGTCACCGATCACCCGCGAAAGGTCTTCTTCCAAATCCCAACGCACATGGTCGATCAGCCAGTTGATTTCGGCGGCGAGTTGCACATCGCCTTCGATGTGAATCGGGGGTTTTTGCCCACTGGCCACAGATTGCGCCAGCGCCCAGGGTGAGGGTTCGGCGACTTCCAGCACCAAATGCGGTTTTAGAAATGGCTCAGCCTTGTCAATCAAGCCTGCCGGTGTGAACACCACGCAAAAATTGAATTGGCGCCAACGCACTTCCACCCTTTGGCCAGCCACACGGCGCAGGCGCTCGCACGCTTGGGGCTCTTGCATCAGCACATGGTTGATGAGCAACACCACCCGTTGCTGGCCCTCATCAATGAGCCAAGCGGGCGGTTGGATGCGGCTGGCCAAGGCTTGGGCCTGTTGTACCCACCAAGAAAAAGGGGACTGTGTTTCCATAGTCCCCGATTATTCCCGATCGTGTGCACGATTTTTACTGCAGGGCTTGCACCCCCGCAACCAACCAGCCCATTTGGCCATGCTTGGGTCGGCCCATGTTCCAGATTTCACGGAACGGGCTGGGACCAGCGCTGGGGTCTTCGCGGATCAAGCCGGTGAACTCGATGCTGGCCAGGAAGTCGTTTTCGAGCTCTTCCACACCCAGCAACTGGGCTTGCAAGCTGACCACCTCGGTCTTGTTGACTTGACCAGGTGCCAGGGCTTCGCGCTCGGCCAACTGGGCCTTGATTTCGTTCAGCATGGTGTCGGTCATCATGGCCTTCAAGGCTGGGATGTCAGAGCGGTCCCAGGCGTCTTGCAAGTGGATGAAGTTTTGTTTGGCGGCCGAGACGAAGCCTTCGACGTCAAAACCGGCAGGGATGCTCCAGGTGGAGGCCCCACCAGCCACGCCCGAGCCAATGTTCAAGCCTTGGCGCGTGGGTGCTGCGGGCTCGAAGGATGCGGTTTGGCCTTCCCACGGTCTGGCCGATGCGTCATTGCCCACGTTGCGCGGGTTGTACTGGGGTGAGGTTTGGGGCTGTGCGGGTGCACCGGCACCTTCAAACGAGTAGGGGCTGGGCGCTGGCTGTGCTTGGCGACGGCGCATGAAGTAACCCACCGCCATCATGATGACCAGGGCCAACAGGCCAAACATCAAAAACTGACCAAATTCGGCACCCAAACCCAGGGAGTTGGCCAACCAAGCCAATCCCAGACCGGCTGCCAGACCACCGAGCATGGCACCCCATGGGCGGCGCTGAGGTGCAGCCGCAGCGGGCGCCGGTGCAGGCGCAGCCGGGGTGGCCTGGGCCGGTGCGGCAGGCTTGGCGGCCTGGTTTTGGGTCACATTGTTGGACTGCTGCCCCACTGACTTGCCGCCACCCAGGCGCTTAGAAGCATCGGCGTGCAAACTGGTGAATGCCAGGGCGCTGGCAAGGATCAAGGTCCAAAGTTTCATGGAAAGACTCCGTCAAAAAAGACCGAACAAAAAATGTCAACAACGTATTGCAACATGCAATGCCACAAGACCGGCGCTGAGGTTGTGAATATCCACATGACCCAAACCGCATTCTTGCATCAGGGTCTTTAGCTCCGCTTGGTCTGGGTGCATGCGAATCGACTCAGCCAAGTAACGGTAACTGTCGGGGTCACCCGCCACCCACTGACCCAATTTGGGCAATACATTGAACGAATACCAATCGTAGGCTTTTTGCAGGGGCTTGGCCACCCGGGAAAACTCCAGCACCAGCAAACGGCCCTGAGGTTTGAGGACGCGGCACATTTCTTTCAAGGCCGCGTCCTTGTGGGTCATGTTGCGCAAACCGAAAGCCACACTGACGCGGTCAAAGTACTGATCGGGGAACGGCAGTTGCTCGGCATCGCAGACCAAGGTGGGCAAAGTCACACCAGCATCGATCAAACGGTCGCGCCCAGTGCGCAGCATGGCCTCGTTGATGTCGGTGTGCACCACTTGACCTTGGGCGCCCACCAAGGGCGCAAAAGCCAAGGCCAGGTCACCTGTGCCGCCCGCAATGTCGAGCACCCGCATGCCTGGGCGCACATCGGCCACCATCACGGTGTAGGCCTTCCAAGCGCGGTGAAGACCAGCTGACATGAGGTCGTTCATCACGTCGTAGCGGCTGGCCACCGAATCAAAGACGCCGCGCACCATGCGCGATTTGTCGCGCTCGTCAACCGACTGAAAACCAAAGTGAGTGCTGCTCATTGCCAGGGATCAGTGGCTGCCACAAGCATGTGCACCGCCAGCTGCAGCCTTGCCGGCCATGGGCGCATCGCGCTCCACACCAGCGGCTTGCAAGCGCTGTTGGTAGCGGGTCCACAAATCGTCTTGTTGCGACCCCAGCATGTACAGGTAGTCCCAAGAAAAAATGCCGCTGTCGTGGCCATCGCTGAACGTGGGTTGCACCGCGTAATTGCCCACCGGGGCCAACTCGATCACCGCCACCTCGCGTTTGCCAGTTTGCAAAACCTCTTGACCAGGGCCATGGCCTTGCACTTCGGCAGACGGGCTGTAGACGCGCATCAATTCAAAGGGGATGCGAAAAGTTTGGCCATCGGCAAACGACACCTCGAGCACCTTGGACTTGTTGTGCAAGGTGATGCCGGTGGGGTTGGGGGTGGTGGTGCTCAGGCCAGCCATGGGGACTCCATCACACCAACACCCGCTCGATGCCGCCGTCATTGGCCGCCGCCACATAGGTGGGCATCCAGTTGTCGCCCAAGATGTGCTTGGCCATTTCAACCACGATGTAGTCGGCTTCAAGAAGGCCGTTTTGTAAATCTTGACCGTAGCGCGAGAGGCCTTGCAAACAACTTGGGCAGCTGGTGAGGATCTTGACGGGCCCCGACGCCACACCCGTCATTTGGGCCAAGCTGGCCTCGTTCAAGCGCAACTCTTCTTCCTTGCGGAAGCGAATTTGGGTGGAGATGTCAGGCCGGGTCACGCCCAAGGTGCCCGATTCGCCACAGCAGCGCTCGCTTTTGAGCACTTGGTCGCCCACCAAAGCCTTGACGGTTTTCATCGGGTCTTGCTGCTTCATCGGGCTGTGGCACGGGTCGTGATACAGGTATTGACCTTGTTGTGCGGCATTCAGCGTGATGCCCTTCTCCAGCAAGTACTCGTGGATATCCACAATGCGGCAGCCCGGGAAAATTTTGTCAAACTCATAGCCTTGCAATTGATCGTAGCAAGTGCCACAACTGACCACCACGGTTTTGATGTCCAAATAATTCAGCGTGTTCGCCACACGATGGAACAACACCCGGTTGTCAGTGATGATTTTGTCGGCCTTGTCTTGCTGGCCCGACCCACGCTGGGGGTAGCCGCAACACAGGTAGCCTGGGGGCAGCACAGTTTGCACGCCGGCATGCCACAACATGGCCTGAGTGGCCAGGCCCACTTGGCTGAACAAGCGCTCAGAGCCACAACCCGGGAAATAAAACACCGCTTCGCTGTCGGCACTGGTGGCTTGCGGGTTGCGGATGATGGGCACGTAGTCGCTGTCTTCAATGTCCAACAAAGCCCTGGCCGTTTTATTCGGCAAGCCTTTGGGCATCTTTTTGTTGACGAAGTGAATCACTTGCTCTTTGATGGGCGCGGTGCCCACGCTGGATGGCGGGCGAGCGGTTTGCTTGCGAATGAACTGCTGCAACACATCGTTGGCCCAGCGCTGCACTTTAAAGCCCACCTCGACCATGCCCATCCGCATGAACTTGATGGTTTCCGGGTTGGTGGCATTGAGGAACATCATTGCCACCGCATTGCCGGGACGGAATGTTTTTTTGCCCATCTTGCGCAGCAGGTTGCGCATGTTCATGGTGACGTCGCCAAAGTCGATCTTCACCGGGCATGGCGACTCGCACTTGTGGCACACGGTGCAGTGGTCGGCCACGTCTTCAAACTCTTGCCAGTGCTTGATCGACACGCCGCGTCGGGTTTGCTCTTCGTACAAAAAAGCTTCGATCAACAGTGACGTGGCCAAAATTTTATTGCGCGGGCTGTAGAGCAAATTGGCGCGTGGCACATGGGTGGCACACACCGGCTTGCATTTGCCGCAGCGCAGGCAGTCCTTGATGGACTCGGAAATCGCGCCAATGTCGGACTGCTGCATGATCAGCGACTCGTGCCCCATCAAGCCAAAGCTGGGCGTGTAGGCCTGGCTCAATCCGGATGCACGCACATCGCCATCGCTGTGGGTGGGTTGGCGCAGCAATTTGCCTTTGTTGAAGTGGCCCTGCGGGTCCATGCGCGCTTTGTAGTCGGCAAAGGGCTTCAACTCGGCGTCGCTCAGATAGGCCATCTTGGTGATGCCAATGCCGTGCTCGCCCGAGATCACGCCATCGAGTGAGCGCGCCAGCGCCATGATGCGCCCCACCGCTTCGTGGGCGGTTTGCAGCATGTCGTAGTCGTCGCTGTTGACCGGTAAATTGGTGTGCACGTTGCCGTCACCGGCGTGCATGTGCAAAGCCGCCCACACCCGGCCTTTGAGCACTTTTTGGTGGATGTCCAAACAGGCTTTGAGCAAGGGCTGAAACGCGGCGCCGCTGAAAATGTTTTCCAACCCCGGGCGGATTTGCAGCTTCCAGCTGGCACGCAAAGTGTGGTCTTGTAACTGCGGAAACAAGGCATCCACATCGGTCAGCCAGCCCTGCCACTGATCGCGCACCTGGGCAATCAGGGCCCGCGCTTGGGCCACCCGGTCTTCGAGCAATTCGGCGGCAGGTATGTCTCCCGCGTCATCGGTTTTCGCCAGGGGCAAGTGGCCCTCGGCCAAAAACGCATCCAAAGCATGGCACAGGGCGATTTTGTTGCGCAGTGACAACTCGATGTTGATGCGCTCAATGCCGTCGGTGTACTCGGCCATGCGCGGCAAGGGGATGACCACGTCTTCATTGATCTTGAAAGCGTTGGTGTGGCGGCTGATGGCTGCGGTGCGCTTGCGATCCAGCCAAAACTTTTTGCGCGCATCGGCGCTGACCGCGACAAAGCCTTCGCCACTGCGCGAATTGGCCAAGCGCACCACTTCTGAGGTGGCGCGGGCCACAGCGTCGGCGTCGTCACCGGCGATGTCGCCAATCAACACCATTTTGGGCAGACCACCGCGCTTGCTCTTGGTGGTGTAACCCACCGCCTTGAGGTAGCGGTCGTCCAGGTGTTCCAAGCCCGCCAGCAAAGTGCCGCTGCGGCGCACCTCGGCAAACATGAAGTCTTTGATCTCGACAATGCTGGGCACGGCATCGCGCGCATGGCCAAAAAACTCCAGGCACACGGTGCGGGTGTGCGCGGGCATGCGGTGCACCACCCAGCGCGCGCTGGTGATCAGGCCATCGCAGCCTTCTTTTTGGATGCCGGGCAAGCCGCTGAG
>CAXNFO010000102.1:0-6781 GCA_964201395.1 Limnohabitans sp. | reverse complement strand
CGAATGCGCCATGCTCGAGCTGCAATTTGACGAAAGCCCGATGTACGACAGCCTGACGCAGGGCGTGGACTTGCAGCCCCAGCGCGGCGCTTTGGGGGTGCCGCTGCCCGGTCAGCATCACCTGAAGATGAACATGGATCTGTTGCAAGCCCACCCCTACCAAGCCGTGCCCCCAGGCATTGAAACCCTGCTCAACCGATGAAGCCCCGGTCTCCATCGATATTCGACGCCCCAGCCACAGCGGCGGCTTTGCCTTATCCAGCCTTGGCCTCGGCCATTGAGGATGTGCTGCGCGACCCGACCGTGGCGGTGCCACCGCGCATGGTGCTGCCCGTGGGCCAGGGCAACAGTTTGTTTGTGATGCCCGCGCACGATGAACGCATCGCCATCACCAAAATCATCACAGTGTTGCCCAGCAACCGACAACGCGGTCTGCCCCCTGTGCAAGGTGATATTTTGGTGTTTGACATTCAATCGGGCCAACGCATTGCTGTGCTGGACGGCCCCACGGTGACGGCACGCCGAACGGCCGCCGTGTCTTTGCTGGCCGCCCAAAAGCTGGCCCCTGGTTTGCGTGGCCCCATGCTCATCGTGGGCGCTGGTGATCAAGGCCGTGCTCATTTGGAGGCTTTTCAGACTGGCATGGGCGTGCAAGATGTGTGGGTGCATTCGCGCAGCGAAGCCAGCGCGCACGCCTTGGTGCAGCACGCGCACAGCTTAGGGATGCAAGCTAAGCAGGTGTCCGACCCCAACAAAGTGGTGTTGGACTGTGCCTGGGTGATGACGACCACACCGGCCCTGGAAGTGGTGATGACCACCGCGCCTGCTCCCGGCGCGTTTGTGTCGGCGGTGGGTGCTTTCACCCCCCAGATGGCGGAGTGGTCGGCGCCCGTGTGCCAAGCCCTGTCGCACACCGCAATGTTGGTGGTCGACACCCGCGACGCCGACCATGAAGCGGGCGATTTGTTGCAAGCCGGGGTGAATGTGGCGGCTTTGCCCACCTTGGGCGATGTGGTGTGCCACGGCGCTCAAAAGGCCATGGGCCGCAAAGTCGGTCAGACCGTGTTCTTTAAAAATTGCGGTTGGGCGGGTTGGGATTTGGCCGCCGCCCGTTGTGCGGTCGCTGGGCTATTGGCATAGCTGACAAGACATGGACACATCACAAGGCCATCACCGCTCCAAGTTTTACACCGCATCCTTTTACAAGTTTGTGGGCTTGCCCGACCATGCCGCTTTGCAAGCGCCATTGCAGGCCGTGTGTTTGGCTCACCGCGTCAAGGGCTTGGTGTTGCTGGCGCCGGAGGGCATCAACGGCACTCTGGCCGGTGCAGTTGCAGATGTGCAATCGGTGCTGAACCACTTGCGGCAAGACCCGCGCTTGGCTGATGTGGCGCCCAAAATATCATGGGCTGACCAAGCCCCGTATCACCGCATGAAGGTGCGCTTGAAAAAAGAAATCGTCACCATGGGGGTGCCGGGTGTGGACCCGGCCCTGATGGCGGGGACCTATGTGGCCCCTAAAGATTGGAACGCGTTGATCGCCGACCCGGATGTGGTGTTGATCGACACCCGCAACGAATATGAGGTGGCGCTGGGTACGTTTGAGGGCGCCATCAACCCCCACCTCGACAACTTTTCCCAGTTGCCCGCTTGGTTGTCTCAGTCACCCGCTTTGCAAGCCAAGGATGGCTCAAAACCCAAAGTGGCGATGTTTTGCACCGGGGGCATCCGCTGCGAAAAATCCACGGCCTTGCTGCGCCACATGGGGTTTGGCGAGGTGTTTCATTTGAAAGGGGGCATCCTTCAGTACTTGGCGCAAATCCCGCAAGAACAAAGCCGCTGGCAGGGGCAATGCTTTGTGTTCGACGAGCGCGTGTCGGTTGGCCATGGCTTGCAACCCGGCGGTCTGGGTTTGTGCCGCAGTTGCCGCGAACCCCTGAGCGAACAAGCCCAAAACTCCGATTTGTTTGAGTTGGGTGTGAGTTGCCCCACTTGCCACGCCCACACCAGCGAAGACAAAAAAACCAAGGCCCGCGAGCGCCAGCGCCAATGGGCACTGCAGCAATGGCGGGCCCCATTGACTTTGGATTGATGGGGGTTGGGGAGGGCGGTTGCGGTTTAAAAAACCAGCACCAAGCGCCCGCGCGTGCCACCGGCTTCCAGCCGGCGATGTGCCTCGGCGGCTTGCGCAGGGTCATAGGTGTCGACCACGCGCAGGGTGATCACCCCGTCATGGACACATTGGCGCAATTGGCGCAATAAATCAGCGCGGTGGTTGTATTGCCGCACCCAGGTGGCATGGCACACAATGCCGCGCTGCGCCATGGACCAGCCCCGCACCGAGGCATAACCACCGCCGTCGCGCACCGCGCCCAGGGTCAACTCACATTGGAAAGAACCATCGGCCAATGCATCAACCCCATTGGGTACCACTTGGCGGATTTGCGCCGCGATGTCCTTGCCACGTGGCACCACGGTATCGGCTCCAAAAGAGCGCACCAGCGCCACATCTGCGGGGCTGGCGTCGGCGATGACATGCAGGCCCGCTTGCTTGGCCAGTTGAATCACATAGCCGCCATAACAACCGGCTGCCCCGGTGACTGCCAAAGTCTGCCCCGGTTTCAAGGCCAATTGGTCGAGAGATTGCTTGGCCGTGAGCCCATTCATGGGCAGCGTGGCGGCCTCGATCAGGCTGACGCCCTCGGGAATGCGCTCCACCGCATCGGCCGACAAGACAATGCTTTCGCGATAACCGCCATGGCTGCCTTGGTTGTCCACCATGGCCATCACTTGGTCGCCAATGGCCAAATCGGTGGGGTTGTCTGGGCCAATTGCGTCGATCACGCCCGCGACATCCATGCCCGGCACATGCGGCGGTGAAACCTCGCGCAAGGCCTGGGCGCGCGAGCCGTTGCGCAGCAAGGTGTCGGTCGGGTTCACGGTGGCGGCATGGACGCGAATCCGCACCTGGCCCGGCCCGGGTTGGCCTTCAGGCAGGTCGAGCAGTTGCAAAACTTCGGGTCCACCGAATTCAAAAAAACCGACTGCACGCATGGTGTGTTCCTGGTGTGTTCAAAAGAATGGGGAACCGAATGGCGCTCAATCGGCGCGGATGTTGCGTTCGCTGGCGAGTTTTTTCCAGCGCGCCACATCGCTGTTGACGCGTTGGGCAAATGCTTCGGGCGAGCCCGGTGCGGGGTCGCATGCCAGGGTGGCCAAACGCGCTTTCACATCGGCTTGATCCAGCGCTTGGTTGATCACAGCATTCATGCGATCCACCACCGCTTTGGGCGTCGCCGCTGGCGCCAGCACCCCAAACCAGGCCACAGTTTCAAAACCCGGCAAGGCCTCGGCCAAGGCGGGCACATCGGGCAGGCTGGGGTGGCGCTTGGCCGTGGTGACGGCCAGAGCCTGCACCTTGCCGGCTTTGATCTGTGCCGACCACGGGGGCAAATTGCCAATCATCAATTGCGATTCGTCCGCCAACAAAGCGGCCACCGCTGGTGATGAACCTTTGTAGGGGATGTGGGTGATGTCGGTGCTGGTCATGCTTTTGAACAGCTCGGCCGACAAGTGGGCCGAGCTGCCCACGCCGCCCGAGGCATAGTTGAACTTGCCGGGGTTGGCCTTGGCCAGGGCAATGAATTCCGCCACGGTTTTGGCCTTGGTGTTGGGGCTGACCACCATCACATTCGGGGTGGTGCAAATCATGGCGACGGGCACAAAATCTTTCACCACATCGTAGGGCAGCTTGCTGTAGATGCCGGCGTTGACGCCATGCGAGCCGGCATTGCCCACAATCATGGTGTAGCCGTCGGCAGCTGACTTGGCCACCGCGTCAGAGCCCAGCACGCCGCCCGCGCCAGGCTTGTTGTCGATGACCACCGCTTGGCCCAGTTCGCGGGCAATTTTGTCGGCGATCAGGCGCCCGGTCACATCCGAGCCGTCGCCAGGCGTGCTCGGCACCACCCAGCGGATCGGTTTGGTGGGATAGGTTTGGGCCCAGGCGCAGGCACAAGACAGGGCCAAGGTGGTGAGGGTGCAAAGCAGGCGCATGGTGATCTTTCAAAAGTGTGCGCCAAGCTCGCCATCCAGGACGGCGCGTGCGGCGCAAGGCAGGGTGTCCATCATTCTGGCATGCACAGCCCCACAGGCATCAGGCTTGCCACACCCCAAAACCGGCTTCACGCAAGCGAATGGCCAGATCGACCTCCATGAACTGTGCATCGGCATAGGGCATGGGGTTGAGCGCTTGGTAAATGGCCGGCAGCAGTTGCAAGCCATATTGGTGGGCAAAGCGGTTGGATTTGATGTTGGCCTTGTGTTGGTCAAACCGTGTGTCGGGGTCCAGGCCGGTCATGCCCACATAGACGCACGGCTTGCCGGGCTGCGGCGCATAGTCGGGGTTGGCACGGCGAAATTTGGGCTCGCGCCACACATCGGGGTCCAACTCGATCACATACACATGGTGGCGCGCGCGCATGGTGGGCGTTGCGGTTCAGTCTTTGGCCACCACCACCCATGCCCCTGACAGAACACCGCTTTGGTACAGGCCGACAAAATGGTCGTAAGCCGCGTCATAGCGGTCGAAATGCGCCTGTCCCAAGCGGGCCACGGTGGCGTCTTTCAAAGACCGGTACATGGCGTGGCGGTCGACCAAAATGCGCGTCCACTCGGCGCTCAGATCGATGGCCCGCACCCAGCGCAGGCCCACTTGCTCAAACCATAGCTGGTAGTCGGCCAAGGTGGCGATTTCTGAAAAACGCATGCCGTCGTACAGCTGTTGGGCGTCTGGCGCGGACAGGGTTTGGTGGCTCATGATGTCTGAAAACACCATGCGCCCTCCCGGCTTCAACACCCGGGCGCACTCGGCGATGAGCTGGCTTTTGTGGGGGATGTGGGCAAAGGCCTCTTGGCTGATGATGCAGGTGAAGCGGGGGTGATCAAAAGGCATTTCCAGCGCATTGCCGTGCACAAAATCGACTTGTGCGACCAACCGGGCGGCTTCGGTCAAGGCCTGGGCACCGGCCACCCGTGAGGCGGTCAAATCCAAGCCGGTGACTTTGCAACCGGTTTTCCATGCGATGTAGCGCGCGGGTCCGCCCATGCCGGCGCACACATCGAGCACATGGTCATCGGCGGTGATGGCCGCCAAACCCATCAAGCTGTCCACCGCCTCGGTGCCGCCGTAATGGTCTTGGTCGTGCGCGCTCAGCACGGCTTGGGTGATGTCCTCGCGGGCAATTTGACGGGCTGCCACCGCCTGGAATATTTGATCCGCGCTGATCGGGTGGAAGTCGTAGAAGTGCTCGACGGCTTGCAGGGGTGATGGGTTCATCATGGTTCTGGCCTGGTCAACGGGGTGGGCCTCATATTAGCCGCCTGACCGTTGCGCCCCAGGGACATGGCGCTGGGGGTAAGCTCTGGCTTGACCCAGCCACAGTGGGGGTCTAAATGGAGCACAAACAATGGCGATTTCATGGATGGCCGCCCTCAAGGTGGTGCCTTGGGGCAAAGTGATGGAGCACGCCCCCCAGGTGTTGGAAAAGGCGCGCGGTTTGATTGATAAACACCGCCCCGGCGCAACGGTGGCCGAAGCCAATACCCCAGCACCCAGCGCCGAGACCGCTGAGGTGCCCAGCCTGGGTGAATTGAAAAATCGCTGCCTGGCGTTGCAGGTGCAAGCTGAGCAATTGCGCCAAACCCAAGCGCAAATGGCCCAAACCATGGCCGATCTGGCCGAACAAAATGCCAGCCTGATGGGGGTGGTCGATCGCTTGCAATCGCGAACGCGCTGGTTGGGATGGGGGCTGGGGCTGACCCTGCTGGCCAGCCTGGCCGTGGCGCTGTGGTTGGCGCTCAAGGGGTTCTGATCGATTCGATCAGCCTGGACTGAGGCTTTAAAGTAAGGCCATTGGCTTCTGAGCCCCCCTTGTTTTTTTGACAACACCAGAAAGTCCGCCATGAATGGATTGCCGCTCATTAAATTGCCCCAAACCACCCTGCGGCACTGCGCTTCAGCCATGGTGATGCTGGGTGCCATCAGCCTTGCAGCCCAGGCTCAATCGCCAGAGTGGGCGCCCACAAAGCCGGTGCGCATCATCGTTCCCATTGTGGGCAGCACCAATGATGTGCTGGCGCGCTTGCTGGCTCCCAAACTGTCCGAGGTGTTGGGGCAACCGGTTCTGGTCGAGAACAAACCCGGTGCCGGTGGCAATTTGGGTGCTGACCTGGTGGCCAAGGCAGCGCCGGATGGCCACACCTTGTTGATTGGTTACAACGGTCCGATGGCCATCAATGTGTCGCTGTTTGACAAGATGCCCTATGACCCGGTGAAAGACTTGGCGCCGATCACATTGGCGGTCAAGTCGCCCCAGTATCTGGTGGCCCATCCGGGGTCGGGTTTGCAGTCGGTCCAAGACCTGGTCAACCAAGCGCGGGCCAATCCAACCAAGTTTTCTTACGGATCAGTGGCGGTGGGCAGTGCCTCGCACCTGACCATGGAAATGCTCAAAATAGCGGCGGGCGTGCAAATCACCCATGTGCCCTACAAGGGCGCTGGCCCAGCGGTGACCGACCTGATTGCGGGCAACATCCAAGTGGCCTTTTTTGTGCCGGGCAATGTGCAGCAGTTTGCCAAAGACGGTCGGCTTCGCTTGCTGGGCGTCAGTGGCACCAAGCGCTTCAAAAGCACGCCCCAGGTACCCACCTTGATCGAGGCCGGTTTCAAAGACTTTGAGGCCACGTCGTGGATTGGCCTGCTGACCACGGGCGGCACCCC
>CAXNFO010000101.1:0-6813 GCA_964201395.1 Limnohabitans sp. | reverse complement strand
CTGTACAAACTGGACAACCTGCGCTACCCCACCAGCGAGCAAGGCTTGCAAGCCCTGGTGGTCAAGCCCAGCGTGGGCCCGACACCTCTCAACTGGAAGCCTTACCTGGACAAACTGCCCAATGACCCCTGGGGCCGCCCCTACCAGTTGCTCAGCCCCGGCATCAAAGGCGAGGTGGATGTGCTGTCTTTTGGTGCCGATGGCCAAAGCGGTGGCGAAGGTGCCAATGCCGACATCGGCAGCTGGCAGTGAGGGCCGCTCTGGGTGCCGCATGAAGCCCAGGCCACGGCCCCACCCAGGGCTTTCCAACTGGCAGCGCGGCTTCACCCTGATTGAAATTTTGGTGGTGCTGGCCATCGTGGCCTTGGGCACCGGCGCGTTGGTGTGGGCCTTGCGCGACAGCGCCAGCCAGCAGTTGGACGAGGAAGCGCAGCGCCTGAGCGCCTTGCTGGAAGCGGGCCGCGCGCAGTCGCGCACCAGCGGCGTGGCCCTGCGCTGGCGCAGCAGCGACACTGGCTTTGTGATCGAAACCCTGCCCCGTGGCCTGGCCCCTGTCCAAACCCATGCCTGGCTCTACCCCCAAACCCGCGCCAGCGTCAGCACCCTGTGGCTGGGGCCAGAGCCCATCTTGCCGCCGCAAAGCCTGGTGCTGACCCAAGGTGACGGCAGCCGTGGCAGCGTGCGCGTGGCCAGCGACGGCTTGCGCGCCTTTGGCACCAGCCCTTGAAGGTGCACCGCATGAAGCCATCCCGCCCCATACCACCGCGCAGGCCCAAGGCACCGGGTTTCACCCTGGTGGAGGTGTTGGTGGCGCTGGCCATCGTGGCGGTATCGCTGATCAGCGCGAGCCAGGTGGGCGGTACCTGGGTGCTCAACGCCAACCGCCAATGGCAATACCAATTGGCCCAGGTGTGTGCCGACAACGCGCTGATCGCCTTGCGCTTGTCGAGCCAACTGCCGGGCATGGGCGAGCGCAGTGTGGAATGCACCCAAGCCCAGCGTGACATGCGCGTGGTGCTGACGGTGCGGGCCACGCCCAACCCCTCGTTTCGGCGCGTGGAGGCCCAGGTGTTTGAGGCCCAAACCCCACTCTTGCGGGTGCAAACCGTGATTGGGCGCTATTGACATGCCAACGACCCAGCACTTAGCCGACATCGCCGCGACCACCAAGACCCAGGCGCCCCAGCTGGTGGGTGATCAGCGTGGCTTCACCCTGGTGGAGGTGTTGATCGCTTTGGCCTTGATGGCGGTCATGGGGGGGCTGAGCTGGCAAGGCATTGACAGCTTGTTGCGCAGCCGCAGCGCGGTGCAAGCCGAGCATGCGCGCAGCACCGCCCTGGGCACGGTGTTGGCCCAATGGCGCGCCGACCTGAATGCCGCCATCACCCTGCCCGGCATGGGCAAAGACAGCGGCATCGATTGGGACGGCCGGGTGCTGCGCATCACCCGGCGCAGCACCGAGGTCAACGCCGACGGCAGCGACAGCGGCGTGTGGGTGGTGGCGTGGCGCTGGCAGACCGAAGGCAGCCAAGCCAGCGGCCCTTGGCGGCGTTGGCAGTCAGAGTCCTTGCGCGACAGCGCCAGCGTCCAAAAGGCCTGGGCCCAAGCCGCGGTGTGGGGCCAAAACAGCAGCGACAGCGCGTCCCGCCAAACCGACTTATTGCCCCTGCAAGGTTGGCAGATTTACTTTTACCGCGACAACGCCTGGGGCAATGCCTTGTCCAGCGCAGGTACCAGCACCAACACGGTCACGGGCGTGGGTGCAGGCGCGGGCAGCCCCAACTTGCCCGATGCCGTGCGGGCAGTGATCCAACTCCCCCCCGACAGCGGGCGCGGCAGCATCACCATCGACTGGGTGCGACCCAACTGGAGCGTGGGGCGCTCATGATGAACCACCGCTGCAACCCCAGGTTGCGCCACCCTCACACCGACTTGGCCAGGCACAAGTGGGTCAACCAGCAGGGCGCGGCCCTGCTGATGGCCATGCTCACCGTGGCCTTGGTCGCCACCTTGGCCGCCGCTGGCGTGTGGCTGCAGTGGCGCAGCATCGAGGTGGAAGCCACCGAGCGGCAACGCGCCCAAGCCCATTGGTTGCTGTTGGGCGCGCTCGACTGGGCGCGCATCATCTTGCGCGAAGACGCGCGGGCTGGCGGTGAGAGCGGCCAAGACCATTTGGCCGAACCCTGGGCCGTGCCCTTGCAAGAGGCGCGCTTGTCCACCTTTGTGTCGTCGAATGCCGAAGGCGTGAGCCGCGACGACGAGCGGGTGGCCGAAGAGGTGTTTTTGTCCGGCCAGATCAGCGACTTGCAGGGGCGGCTGAATGTGCTCAACCTGGTTGAGTCAGATGGCCAGTTGTCCCCATCCACTTTGGCGGTGTTTGAGCGCTTGTTCAAGCGCCTGGATTTGCCCCCCACCGAGTTGCAAAACATGGCCCAGCAACTGGTCCTGGCCCATGGCAATTTGGTGAACCGGCCCTTGCGCCCCCAACGTGTCGAGCAATTGGCCTGGCTGGGCTTGTCGGCGAGCAGTTTGGCGGCCTTGGCGCCGCATGTGTGTGTGCTGCCGGTGCGCACCAGCGTCAACCTCAACACCGCCAGCGAGGCGGTGCTGCAAGCCACGCTGACCGGTGTGGATGCCGCGCAAGCGCAAAAAATGGTGCAACTGCGCGACAGCCGCCACTTCAACACCTTGGAGGACGCGCGCCAGCGCCTGGACAACCCGCGCGCGGGCATCGACACCGCGCTGCACAGCGTGGGCAGCCGCTACTTTGAGGTGCGCGGGCGCCTGCGCTGGGGCGCCACCGTGCTCGAAGAGCGCAGCTTGGTCGAGCGCAATGGCGTGGATGTGCGGGTGCTGTGGTCCGACCGGGGCCAGCTCGCCGCGCCCCAGCGCGAGCCCTTGGGTCGACCCTCCGTACAATGAAAAATCCATGTTGATCATTGCCCTGCCCCTGCACGCCGAAGGTACCGCCACCGAGTATGTGCACCTGCGCGCAGACCCTGACGGGCCCAACGGTCCAGCGCAAGTGGCCAGCGCTGCGCGGCTGCCGCGGGACGCGGGCACAGTGGTGGCGGTGGTGCCCGCCCAAGCCCTGGCCTGGCACACCCTCACCCCTCCCCCCGTGGGGGCCAACCGCTTGGCCGCCGCTTTGGAAGGATTGCTCGAAGAGCGCTTGCTCGAAGACCCGGCCCACACCCATGTGGTGTACACGCCCGAAGGCGCCGCCGCCGCCGCCCAAGGCCAGACCCTGACGGTGTTGGTGTGCCAAAAAGCCTGGCTGCGCCAAGCGCTGGCCCCCTTGCAAGCGCAGGGCTTGGTCGTCTCGCGCATCGTGCCCGAATGGTCGCCCCAGGCCCCAAACACGCCTGTGTTGTGGGTGGGCGGCCGGCCTCATCAGGTCCAGGCTGTGGCCAGCGACGCCCAGGGCGCGGTGGTGTTGCCGCCCCCGCCCTGGCCCAACACCATCTTGGCCACCTTCAGCCATGCAGAGGCGCAATTGCAGAGTGAGCCGGCCATGGCCGATTGGGTGCAACAGCAGTTCGGTCGCGCGCCGCGCATGCTCAGCCCCGCCCAGCGTTTGTGGCAAGCGCAACAAACGGTTTGGGATTTGGCCCAGGGCGAATGGGCACAAGGGCGGCGTCAGCGGTGGGCGCGTCGGGTCCAAGAGCTGGCACACAGCCTGTGGCAATCCCCAAGATGGCGACCGGCCCGCTGGGGCTTGCTGGCCTTGGTGGTGCTGAACTTGGGCGGCTTGCAATGGATGGCCTGGCAACAGCGCCAGCAACAAGCGGTTTTGCAGCAACAAATGGCGGCCCTGCTGACCCGCAGCTTCCCGGCGGTGCAGGTGGTGGTGGATGCCCCCCTGCAAATGGCGCGCGAAGTGCAGGCCTTGCAGCGGGCTTTGGGTCAGCCCAGCGCGACCGACTTGGAGCCCATGCTCACCAGCCTGGCGCGCGCCCTGCCCGCCACGGCCCAGCTGACCAGCTTGCAGTTCACCCCAGGTGAGTTGCGCTGGCAAGCCACCGCCTTGAGCGCCGAGCGCATCGAAGCCGCGCGTGAACCCTTGCGCCAACAAGGTTATCAATTGGTGGCCGATGGCAACCAATGGGTGCTGCGCACCGGGGTGCGGCCATGAGCGCGCTGGGCCGCTGGGTGCCCGAGCGCTGGCAACAGCGCTGGCTGGATTTGAGCGGGCGTGAACGCGCGGGTTTCAGCCTGGCCTTGGGCCTGTTGGCGCTGGCGCTGGTGTGGTCGGTGGGGGTGGAGCCGGCTTGGCGCCAGTGGCAGCAAGGCCAAGCGCGAACCCAGGCCTTGCAAACCCAATGGCAAGACCTGCAAGCCTTGCAAGCCCAAGTGAGCGCAGTGAAGGGACAAAGCCGCGTGCGCCCCGACGATGCTGCGCGCTTGTTGCAAGCCAGTGTGGCCACCCTGGGCCCCAGCGCCAGCCTGGTGGTGAATGGCGACATGGCCACCGTGCAAATCAAAGGTGCCAGCGCAGCGGCTTTGTCCAAATGGCTGGCCCAGGCGCGCACACAAGCGCAGGCCCTTCCGGTGCAAGCGCGGCTGAGCCGCATGGCAGCCACGGGCCCTTCTGGCACCAGCGGCACCCTGGGCGCAGCCAACCCCACCGGAAACTTGGGCGCCGCCAACACCCCTGGCTCATCGCTGGCCGTGGCCCCCGTGGCCCCCGTGGGCGCCTTGGCCGCTTCGGCCATGCCCGCTGGCCCCGCCCCCGCAGGTAACGCCAGCCAGGGGCTGGTGCTGTGGGAGGGTCAGATCGTTTTGCAACTGCCTGCCCCCGCCAAGCCCTGAGGCCGCGCACCCATGGCACCAACACACACCTTCAACCGCGCCTGGGGCTGGGCTGTGACCGGCGGGCTGATCGGCGCCGTGGTTGCCGCTGGGGTGCTGGCACCGGCACTTTGGTTGGCCCAAGCGGTGAATGCGGCCAGCCAGGGGCGGTTGCAATTGCGCCAGCCCAGCGGCAGCGTGTGGGAAGGCACAGCCCAATTGGTGCTGACCGCTGGCGCGCGCGCCAGCGATGCCCAAGCCCTGCCCGGCACGGTGCGTTGGCACTTGCGCCCCCAGTGGAACCACCAAGGCCCAGGGCTTTCACTGCAAGTCAGTGCCGACTGCTGTACTACCACGCCCTTGGCGCTGCAGTGGCAACCGGGCCGCGATGGGGGGCACATCCGCTTGGCCGATGGCCAGTCGCGCTGGCCCGCCGAGCTGCTCACTGGCTTGGGCGCGCCCTGGAACACCTTGCAAGCCCAGGGTTGGATACAGGTCAACAGCCAACAAACCCAACTCCACAGCGGGCCTCAAGGCTGGCAGATGGCTGGCCTGTTGCGCTTACAAGCCCTGGATGTGTCGGTGCGCTTGTCCACCCTGCGCCCACTGGGCAGCTACCAGCTCGACGTGCAAGGCGGTGCCCGCACCACCTTGTCGCTGACCACCCTCAACGGGCGGCTGCAACTGAGCGGCCAAGGCCATTGGCAGGGGCAGGGCCTGGTGTTCAGCGGTGAGGCCAGCGCCGAGCCCGAGCACGAAGCGGCGCTGAACAATTTACTCAATTTGATGGGCCAACGCCAAGGGTCACGGTCCTCGTTCAAAATAGGCTGATGCGCATGAAACCCTTTACCTCCCACACCCTGGCCTTGGCCCTGTGCTGTGCCCTGGCCAGCACCGGCTGGGCGCAAACCGCCAAACCCGGCCAGCCCATCGTGCTCAACTTTGTCAATGCCGACATCGAAGCCGTGGCCCGCACCCTGGCCGGCTTGACCGGGCGCAACCTGGTGGTCGACCCCCGGGTCAAGGGCAGCATCAACCTGAGCACCGAAAAACCGGTATCGCCCGCCGTGGCCTGGGACCAGTTTTTGGCCACCCTGCGGCTGCAAGGCTTCAGCATGGTGGTGAGCAATGGCTTGTATAAAGTGGTGCCCGAGGCCGAGGCCAAATTGCAAGGCGGCGGCGTGACCGAAGTGCCCAACCCCAGCGGCACCCCAACGGCCGCAGCGACACCCGCCGGTCAGGTGGTGACGCACATCTTCAAACTCAATTTTGAAAACGCCAACAACCTGGTGGCGGTGTTGCGCCCGCTCATCAGCCCCAACAACACCATCAACGTCAACCCCGGCAACAATTCGCTGATCATCACCGACTACGCCGACAACTTGCAGCGCCTGGGCCGCATCATCGCCGCATTGGACGTGGCCAATGCCAGCGACATCGAGGTGATCGTGCTCAAGCACGCCATGGCCAGCGAACTGGCGCCGCTGGTCACGCGCCTGCTCGAACCCGGTGCCAGCGGGGGCGCGCCAGGACCTGCCAATACCGCCGACAACAGCTTCAAAACCACGGTGATGGCCGAACCCCGTGCCAACAGTTTGATCTTGCGCGCGGCCAACCCGGCCCGCGTGGCCCAAGTGCGCAGCCTGATTGAAAAGCTCGACCAACCCAGCTCGGCCCTGGCCAGCGGCAACATCCATGTGGTCTACCTGAAAAATGCCGAGGCCACCAAACTGGCCGTGACCTTGCGCGCTGCGCTCACCGGCCAAGGCGGGGCCAGCACACCGGGCGGCCCCACCGCCACCCTGGCCCAGCCCAACCCACCCGGGGGCAACACCGCACCCATGGGCAGCGGCACGGCCACCAACCAGCCCAGCACGGGGGGTCAAATCCAGGCCGACCCAGCAACCAACTCCTTGATCATCACCGCGCCCGAGCCCCAATACCGCCAGTTGCGCGCGGTGATTGACAAGCTCGACCAACGCCGCGCCCAGGTGCTGGTGGAGAGCCTGATCGCTGAGGTGA
>CAXNFO010000100.1:0-6822 GCA_964201395.1 Limnohabitans sp. | reverse complement strand
ACAGCGCCGTGTCAAAGTAGCTGGAAACTGGTAGTTGGCTTGCGGCCTGCTGCAGTTGAAGACTTAAATCAGACATGATTGACCTGACCAAAGACTCCCCACAGGGAGAGGTGGAAAAAGCCTGCCACGCGGGCAGGCCAGGGGGGGTGTATTCTAACCCAGCCCCCAGGCCACCACGGCCAAGCTGCAAACCCGTGTTTGAACCCGTGCCGAAACCCCAAAGTGTCAATAGAATGTGACACCTCAAAGCCCCCAACACCATGTCCAAAGCCCCATACTCCCCCGCCCCCTCCACGGTACCGGCACCCGTCAGCTACGAGGCCGCCATGCAAGAGCTGGAGGCTTTGGTGGCCGGCTTGGAGGGCGGGCAATTGCCCTTGGACCAGTTGATCGTCAGTTACCAACGCGGCTCCGAGCTGCTGGCTTATTGCCAGGCCAAACTGCAACATGTCGAGCAGCAAATCAAGGTGCTTGATGACGGCTTGCTCAAACCCTGGTCCCCCAACCCATGACACCCGCAGACACCGCCTTTCGCGACTGGACGGCCCACAGCCTGACCCAGGTGGAGGCGGCCTTGTCCGACTGGGTGCCGCTGTCGGCACCGGCCGGTTTGTGCGAGGCCATGCGTTATGCGGTGCTCGACGGCGGCAAGCGGCTGCGCCCCTTGCTCACCTTGGCCGCCGCACGTGCAGTGGCGGGTGCCACTGATGTGCCTGCCGCCTTGCGCTCGGCCTGTGCGGTCGAGCTGATCCATGCTTACTCTTTGGTGCACGACGACATGCCGTGCATGGACAACGATGTGCTGCGCCGCGGCAAGCCCACGGTGCATGTGGCCTATGGCGAGGCGCAGGCCTTGCTGGCTGGGGACGCCTTGCAAGCCCTGGCCTTTGAGTTGCTCACCCCCGAAGATGGAAGCGTGGCCCCTGCGGTTCAGGCCCGGCTGTGTGCGGCCTTGGCCCGCGCCGCCGGTCACCACGGCATGGCCGGTGGCCAAGCCATCGATTTGGCCCATGTGGGTTTGGCCATGACCGAGGCGGCCCTGCGCGACATGCACCGGCGCAAAACCGGCGCCATGCTCGAAGTCAGTGTGCACATGGGCGCCTTGAGCGCCGGGGCCGATGCGCCCACACTGGCCTGCTTGCAGCGCTATGCCCAGGCCATTGGTTTGGCGTTTCAAGTGGTCGACGATATTTTGGATGTGACCGCCGATTCGGCCACCCTGGGCAAAACCGCTGGCAAAGACCAAGCCAACGACAAACCCACGTTTGTGTCATTGTTGGGTTTGGCGGGTGCCCAAGCCCAAGCCCAAACCTTGCTGCAAGACGCCTTGGCGGCATTGGACGCCGCCGTTTTGTCCGATGATGGGGCCTTGCGGGCTTTGGCCCACATGGTGGTGCAGCGCGACCGTTGAGAGGAAAAACCATGCCTACTTTGCTTGAAACCATTGACTCACCCGCCGATGTGCGGCGCTTGTCGCGCTCGGCTTTGCCCACCTTGGCCAATGAGCTGCGCGAATTTGTGCTCGACAGCGTGGCCAAAACCGGCGGCCATTTGAGCTCCAACCTCGGCACGGTAGAGCTGACCGTGGCCCTGCACTATGTGTTCAACACGCCGCACGACCGCTTGGTGTGGGATGTGGGCCACCAGACCTATCCGCACAAAATTTTGACTGGGCGGCGCGATCGCATGGCCAGCTTGCGCCAACTCGGCGGCATCAGCGGCTTTCCGCGCCGCAGCGAAAGCGAGTACGACGCCTTTGGCACGGCGCATTCGTCGACCAGCATTTCAGCCGCGTTGGGCATGGCCATGGCCGCCCAGCAAAAAGGCGACAAGCGGCATGCGGTGGCCATCATTGGCGACGGCGCCATGACCGCTGGCATGGCATTTGAAGCGCTGAACAACGCCGGGGTGGCTGGGGCGAATGTGTTGGTCATCTTGAACGACAACGACATGTCCATCAGCCCACCGGTGGGCGCGCTCAACCGCTATTTGGCGCAACTCATGAGCGGGCGTTTTTACGCCGCCGCCAAAGACCTGGGCAAGCAAGTGCTCAAAGGCGCACCCACGCCTTTGTTTGAACTCGCCCGCCGCTTTGAAGAGCAGGCCAAGCACATCGTCACCCCCACGACCTTGTTTGAAAAGTTTGGCTTCAATTACATCGGCCCGATTGACGGGCATGACTTGGACGCCTTGATCCCCACCTTGGAAAACCTGCGCAACCTGCCCGGGCCCCAGTTTTTGCATGTGGTCACGCGCAAAGGCCAAGGCTATGACCTGGCCGAGCGCGACCCGATTGCCTACCACGGCCCGGGCAAATTCGACCCCAAGGTGGGTTTGACGCCACCCCCCGTGGCCCCCAAAACCACCTTCACCCAGGTGTTTGGCCAGTGGCTGTGCGACATGGCCGGGCAAGACCCCAAGCTGGTGGCCATCACCCCGGCCATGCGCGAGGGCTCGGGCATGGTGGAGTTTCACCGCCGCTTTCCCGACCGCTACCACGATGTCGGCATTGCCGAGCAACACGCACTCACCTTTGCCGCTGGCATGGCCTGCGAGGGCCTGCGCCCAGTGGTGGCGATTTACTCCACCTTTTTGCAGCGCGCCTACGACCAGCTGATCCACGATGTGGCCTTGCAAAAGCTGCCCATGGTGCTGGCGCTGGACCGCGCGGGCTTGGTGGGTGCCGACGGCGCCACCCACGCCGGGGCTTATGACATCGCGTTTTTGCGCTGCATCCCCAATGTCAGTGTGGCGTGCCCGGCGGATGAGAACGAATGCCGCCAATTGCTCACCACCGCCCACCAACAAGACCACACGGTGGCCGTGCGCTACCCGCGTGGGGCGGGCGTGGGCGTGGCCGTGGACCCAGGCTTGAACCCATTGCCCTTTGGCAAAGGCGAGTTGCGACGCCCCGGCAAGGGCGTGGCGATTTTGGCGTTTGGCACCTTGCTCTACCCGGCTTTGCAAGCGGGTGAGGCGCTCAATGCCAGCGTGGCCAATATGCGCTGGGCCAAGCCGCTGGACACCGAGTTGTTGCTCGAGTTGGCCCGCACCCACGAGGCCCTGGTCACGGTCGAAGAAGGCTGCACCATGGGCGGCGCGGGCTCGGCGGTGATGGAGGCGCTGAACCACGCTGGCGTGACCAAGCCGGTGCTGGCCCTGGGCTTGGGTGACTTTTTCACCGAGCAAGGCGACCCAGCCAAACTGCTGGCCCAGCAGGGTCTGGATGCGCCGGGCATCGAAGCCAGCGTGCGCCAACGCTTTGCCGCTTGGGTGGCACCTGCAACGGCCCCCCTCAAGCTGGTGGGTTGAGCAGATTTCAAACCCTGTGGCGTTTTTTTGAAAATCTAAAAAAATCGGGAAAACCCGTACCGTGTGTCCTGCATGTGACTGCCTACAATTCAATGCTTTTCTTATCCCTTTGACCCCCACTTTCTGGAGACAACAACATGGATCGTCGTTCCGTCATTAAAAACGCAGGCATTGCAGGCGTATTAGCAGCCGGTGTTGCACCGGTCGTTCACGCGCAGCCCACGATTCGTTGGCGCCTGACTTCGAGCTTCCCCAAGGTGCTGGACACCCTGTTTGGTGTCAATGACATCTTTGCCGCCAAGGTGCGCGAACTGTCGGGCGGCCGCTTCCAGATCACCACGCACGCTCCTGGCGAACTGGTGCCGGCCTTCGGCACCATCGACGCGGTCAAAGACGGCACGGTCGAGATGGCCAACACCGCGCCCTACTACTACTTCGGCAAGGACGAGACCTTCGCCCTGGCCTGTGCCATCCCCTTCGGACTGAACAGCCGCCAGATGACGGCCTGGTACTACGAAGGCAACGGCCTGAAACTGTTGCGTGACTTCTATCGCCAGTACAACATCGTCAACTTCCCAATGGGCAACACCGGCGCCCAGATGGGCGGCTGGTTCCGCAGGGAGATCAAGTCGCTGGCCGACTTCAAGGGCACCAAGTTCCGCGTTGGCGGCTTCGGTGGCCGAATCGTCGAGCGCATCGGCGGCGTGCCACAGAACATTCCTGGCGGCGAGATCTACCAGGCCCTGGAGAAGGGCACGATCGACGCCGCCGAGTGGGTGGGCCCGTATGACGACCTGAAGCTTGGCTTTGTGAAGGTCGCTCCGAACTACGCCTACCCGGGTTGGTGGGAAGGCGGTCCTGGCCTTGAGCTGCACGTCAACACCAAGGCCTATGACTCGCTGTCGCCGGAATACAAGGCCATCATCGAATGCGCGTCGACCTATGCGCACGTGGACATGCAGGCCAAGTACGATGGCAAGAACGCCCAGGCGCTCAAGACTCTGGTTTCCCAGGGTGCCAAGTTGTTCCCGTTCCCGGCCGATATGATGGACGCCGCCTTCAAGGCCTCCATGGACTACTACAGTGAGCTCAGTGCCAAGAACGCGAACTGGAAGAGGGTCTATGACGATTACGCTGCTTTCCGTCGCGACTCGAACCTGTGGTTCCGTTTCACTGAGGCGACCTTCGACAACTTCATGCAGCGCCAGCGTCTGTAATTCAGGCCCGAGCGTTTCCCGGCCTTCACGGCTGGGTCTGCAAGCCAAAAAAGCCCCGCTTGTGCGGGGCTTTTTTGTTGAGCGTTCAGACGGCCAGGCCGCGATCAGGTGGAGGCAGGCAGCCGGGGCTCCGTACTGGGGCGGGCCTTACTTTTTCTTCTGCGCGTCTTCCTTGAGTGCTTCGAGAAGCGCCTTCATGGGGTCTTCCTGCGCTGCAGGTGCGGGTAGTCCGCCACTTGTGGCACCAGGGCTGGGCACTTCAGCGCCTGAACCTCCGGCCGGGGCAGGTGGCGACAGTTCAGGTGCTCCAGGCAGGTTGGGTGAGGAGGCCGGGGTTTGCTGCATCAGTGACTCCAGCGCCTTGTCAACGTCCAACGTGACACCTTGGTCTATCCCGTCAATCACGAGCTTGGGGTAGGCGATCACCACCGCCACCATGATCAGCTGAAGAACGATGAAGGCGATGGAGCCTTTGTAGATCTGTGCGGTGGTCACCGCCGGGATGGTCTGGCCTGTGACTCGGTCTTTGTAGTCCTTCTTAGCCGCGACGCTGCGCAGATAAAACAAGGCAAATCCGAAGGGTGGTGTGAGGAAGGAGGTCTGCAGATTCATTGCGATCACGACACCGAACCAGATCATGATTGCATCTGCCGAGGTGCCAGCCGGGAACAACTCAGGCAGGACCTTCTCGGCCACTGGCGCCAGAATGGGGATAACGATGAAGGCGATCTCGAAGAAGTCGATGAAGCAGCCCAGGATGAAAATCAGGATGTTGACGACGATCAGAAAGCCCAGCGCACCGCCAGGCATGTCGTTGAACAGGTGCTCGACCCAGATGTGCCCATCAGCAGCGTTGAAGGTGAAGCTGAAAACGGTTGAGCCGATCAGGATGAAGAGCACGAAGGTCGACAGCCTGGCGGTGTTGTCCAGGGCCTGCTTGAGCAGGTCCATGCCCATGCGCCTTCTCGAGACCGCCATGATCAGCGCGCCAAATGCGCCCATGGCTCCCCCCTCGGTGGGCGTGGCCACACCCAGGAAAATGGTGCCCAGAACCAGGAAGATCAGGATCAGCGGCGGGATCAGCACAAAAGTGACCTGCTGCGCCAAGCGCGATAGCAGGCCCAGTCCGGTGAACTTGTTGATCAGGGCCAGCGTCAGAGCGAGCAAGGATGCCACAGTCATGGACATGATGACAATTTCGTCGCCATGGGCGGCGGTGTTGCGCCCGGTCCACGACTTCATGATCTCGTCGTGCATCTGGGCCCAGGCCCAGCCGGCGGCGGCGCACAGTGCCAACAGAACGATCAGCGACACATAGCCGCTGGCGCCATTGCTTTCCCGGTAGATGCGGGCCTCTACGGGCAGTGCTGGGACCCAGGTCGGGCGGAAGATTGCCACCAAGGCCACAAAGAGCAGATACAGACCGACCAACAGCAGGCCGGGGATGAGCGCGCCGGCGTACATGTCGCCCACCGAGCGGCCCAACTGGTCGGCCAGCACGATCAGTACCAATGAAGGTGGAATCGCCTGGGCCAAGGTGCCTGAGGCGGTGATGGTGCCTGTGGCGATGGTGCGGTTGTAGCCGTAGCGCAGCATGATGGGCAGGGAAATCAGGCCCATGGAGATCACCGCCGCAGCCACCACGCCAGTGGTGGCCGCCAGCAGCGCACCCACCAGGATCACCGCCACCGCCAGACCGCCGCGCAGCGGCCCGAACACCTGGCCCACAGTCTCGAGCAGGTCCTCGGCCATGCCAGATCGCTCCAGGATGATGCCCATGAAAGTGAAGAAAGGAATGGCCAGCAGGGTCTCGTTCTGCATGATGCCAAACACCCGCAGCGGCAGGGCCTGAAACAGGTTGCTGCTGAACAGGCCCGCCTCCATGCCAATGAAGCCAAAGAGCAGACCAGTGGCGGCCAGTCCGAAGGCCACCGGGATACCTGACAGCAGGAACACGAACAGCCCCAGGAACAACAGGGGTACAAAGTTCAGAGCGATGAAACTGGCTTCCATTTACGGCGCTCCTGTTTGGTTTTTCTTCTCAGCCGCTGCAGCGAGTTCTTCGGCCAAGATCTCTTCGTCAGATTTGGTGCCTTCCACGCTGAAGGGCTCTGGGATCAGGCCCTGGAGAAAGGCAAAGCGCTTGGTCAGCTCAGAAAAGGCCTGCAGCAGCAGCAGGCCAAAGCCCAAAGGTATGAGCATCATCACCGGCCAGCGGATCAGGCCACCCGCATTCGAAGACATCTCCCCACTGGTCCAGGTGGAAACAAACAGTGGCCAGCTCAAGTTGATA
>CAXNFO010000099.1:0-6873 GCA_964201395.1 Limnohabitans sp. | reverse complement strand
GGTGTTGGATGCCCAAGGTCAAGCCCTGGACTGGGTGCAGTCGCGCTTAGGGCGGCCCAGTGCGCTGGTGGCCGCGCATCGGGTGAGCGCGGTGCACTTGCAGCAGCGCATGCAGCAGTCGCTGTCCAAACGCATGACAATGTTGGGGCAAAAATCTGCTGCTGCACAAACCGCCTTGATGCGTGTGGTGCAATCTGAGGCGGCCAGCAAACGCCAATCGCAACAGCAATTGGGGTGGCGACTGCATAACCTCGACCCTCGCTTGGTATTGCAGCGGGGTTATGCTTGGCTCACCGACGAACAAAACAAACCCATCACATCGGTGCACCAACTGTCACCTGAGCAGACCTTGACAGTCAGTTTGTCCGATGGTGAAGCGGGTGTTCGGGTGCTGGGCCTCAAAGCCGGCTGAAATTTTTTTACAATCCGTTTTTTCATCAACGCTGAAGGATATCCATGGAACACACCTTGCCCGCTCTGCCTTATGGTCTGGACGATTTGGCCCCCCACTATTCGCGCGAAACCTTGGAATTCCACCACGGTAAGCACCACAACGCTTATGTGGTCAACCTGAACAACTTGCAAAAAGGCACCGAATTTGAAGGCATGGACCTGGAGTCCATCATCAAGAAATCATCTGGTGGCATCTACAACAACTCCGCCCAAATTTGGAACCACACCTTCTTTTGGAACTGCATGAGGCCCAACGGTGGTGGTGAGCCCACAGGCACTTTGGCGGCCGCCATCAATGCCAAATGGGGCAACTATGCCGCATTTCGCGAGGCCTTTGTGAAGTCCGCTGTGGGCAACTTTGGCTCTGGCTGGACCTTTTTGGTGAAAAAGGCCGATGGCAGCTTGGACATCGTCAACATGGGCGCGGCAGGCACCCCTTTGACCACCGGCGACAAAGCCATCTTGACCGTCGACGTCTGGGAGCATGCTTACTACATTGATTACCGCAATATGCGCCCCAAGTTTGTGGAAACCTTTTTGGACAAATTGGTGAACTGGGGTTTTGCCCAGGCCAACTTCGGCTGATCTGACCCAGGTCGGTCACTCAAAACCGCCTTCGGGCGGTTTTTTCATTTGCCCTTGAAAACCGGGCCTTGCAGCTTAAACCCGGCTTTGATGCCGCGTTTGGCAAACCAGCCTTGGTTCATTTCCAGCACCCAGCGCACGGGTTGCTCAGAGCAATGGGCGTCGGTGGTTTGGGGCTTCATGTCGGCCAAGTTAACGATGGTGCCATCGTCGGCGATAAAGGCTGCGGTCAGGGGCAACAGCGTGTTTTTCATCCAAAAGCACTGCTGTGTGGCTTGCTCAAAGGCAAACAACATGCCTTCGAACTGGGGCATTTCTGCGCGGTGCATCAAACCAACGGACCGCTGATCGGGGGTGGCGGCCACCTGCGCTTGGATTTGGTGCATGCCCGCTTGCAACTGAATGCGGGGCAATTGCAGCTGTGGCGAACCCTGCGCCCAAGCCAACGAACAAAGCCAAACGCTCAGCCAGGCCCACTTGAGATGATTCATAAGTCCCCTTTGTTCATCCGAGAATGATAAGTCACTGTTGCTAGAATCGCCCGCGAAATAGCTATTTCATTTCCCATTCGATCGGCTTCCTAACGGAGATATTCCACATGTACAAGCACATCAAAGTGCCTTCCCAGGGTGAAAAAATCGTTGTCAACAAGGACATGTCCCTGAACGTGCCTGACCAACCCATCATTCCTTACATTGAAGGTGACGGCACTGGTTTTGACATCACCCCGGTCATGCTCAAAGTGGTCGATGCAGCGGTGCAAAAAGCCTATGCTGGCAAGCGCAAGATCCATTGGATGGAAGTCTATGCCGGTGAAAAATCCACCAAAGTTTATGGCCCGGATGTGTGGTTGCCCGAAGAAACTCTGTCGGTCTTGAAAGAGTATGTGGTGTCCATCAAAGGCCCCTTGACCACACCCGTGGGCGGTGGCATCCGCTCGTTGAACGTCGCCTTGCGCCAAGAACTCGACCTGTATGTTTGCCTGCGACCAGTTCAGTATTTCAAAGGCGTTCCCTCACCCTTGAAAGAGCCTGAGAAGACCAACATGGTCATCTTCCGCGAGAACTCTGAAGACATTTACGCCGGCATTGAATACGAAGCCGAGAGCGACAACGCCAAAAAACTCATCAAGTTTTTGATTGATGAGATGGGTGTGACCAAAATCCGCTTCCCCAACACCTCGGGCATTGGCATCAAACCGGTTTCACGCGAAGGCACTGAGCGCTTGGTTCGCAAAGCCATCCAGTACGCAATTGACAACGACAAACCCAGCGTGACCATTGTTCACAAGGGCAACATCATGAAGTTCACCGAAGGTGGTTTCCGCGATTGGGCCTATGGTTTGGCGCAAAAAGAGTTTGGCGCCCAATTGATCGATGGCGGACCCTGGTGCAAATTCAAGAACCCCAAAACCGGCAAAGACATCATCGTCAAAGACGTCATTGCCGACGCCTTCTTGCAGCAAATTTTGTTGCGTCCCGCCGAGTACAGCGTGATTGCCACCCTCAATTTGAATGGCGACTATGTGTCTGATGCTTTGGCAGCACAAGTCGGCGGCATTGGCATCGCCCCAGGCGCCAACATGTCCGACTCCGTGGCTTGTTTCGAAGCCACGCATGGCACGGCACCTAAATATGCGGGCAAAGATTATGTCAACCCTGGTTCCGAGATCTTGTCGGCCGAAATGATGCTGCGCCACATGGGCTGGACCGAGGCCGCAGACCTGATCATCAGCTCGATGGAGAAGTCCATCCTCAGCAAGAAAGTCACCTACGACTTTGCGCGCTTGATGGATGGCGCCACCCAGGTCAGCTGCTCAGGCTTTGGTCAGGTCATGATCGAGCACATGTGAGTGCAAGGCGTGCCCTTCAGAATTGGGGGGCACGTTCCTGATTGCCAATCAGGTTGGCTCTGAATTGAGGGGTGCGCAAGCGCCCCTCTTTGCTTTTCAGGCCTGCAGCATCGGTGTCTGGCGCTCGCTCTGGCGCCTCGGTGACGGTCAATGCATGGGCTTGTTGGCCCTTTGGGCCTTGCACCAACTCAAACTCGACCTGAGCGCCCGGCTCCAAGGTCTTGAAGCCCTCCATGTTGATGGCACTGAAGTGAATAAAAATATCCGGTCCACCGCCCATGGGCTCTATGAAGCCAAAACCCTTGCTGTTGCTGAACCACTTGACCTTACCTTTGTCCATTTTTAACTCTCTTTTCGGTTAAATATAGTCATAAAGAATTAAATAATAGCATTCTTCATCCATCTATTCCATGCAGCACGTTATTTTTGGTCAGAAAAACGAAGTTCCATGCCACCTATAAAATGAACCCATGGCCAGTCAACTTCCCCAAACCCCACCACAGCCCCAGCGCACAGATGACGGCAATTCAGTGGTGTTGGAACGCAGAGCACAGAAAACCAAACCTCCACAGATGTACCAGGTGGTCATGCTCAATGACGACTACACCCCCATGGAGTTCGTGGTGATGGTTTTGCAACAATTTTTCAGCAAAGACCGCGAGACCGCGACCCAAATCATGCTGAAAATCCATTTAGACGGCAAAGGCGTTTGCGGTGTCTTTAGCAAAGATGTCGCCGCCTCCAAAGTTGATCAGGTCATGGACGCTGCCAATCAGTCGGGTCACCCGCTGCAATGTTTGAGCGAACCCATTGATTAATTCAAGTCCATTTCCATATACAGTCACCATATCTATCGGCGCGAAGGAACCCACATGATTGCCCAGGAACTCGAAGTCAGCTTGCACATGGCCTTCGTTGAAGCACGCCAGCAACGGCATGAATTCATCACCGTAGAGCATTTGCTGCTGGCATTGCTGGACAACCCCAGCGCCGCAGAGGTGTTGCGGGCTTGTTCGGCCAACAGCGATGAGCTGCGCAAATCTTTGGCCAATTTCATCAAAGACAACACCCCCCAAGTTGCCGGCACAGAAGACGTGGACACCCAGCCGACCTTGGGTTTTCAACGGGTCATTCAGCGCGCCATCATGCATGTGCAGTCCACTGGCAATGGCAAAAAAGAAGTCACTGGCGCCAACGTGTTGGTGGCTATTTTTGGCGAGAAAGACTCACACGCCGTTTACTACCTGCACCAACAAGGGGTGACTCGCTTGGATGTGGTCAATTTCATCGCCCACGGCATCAAAAAGAGCGATCCACCCGACTCTCCCAAGCAACAAGAACCCGCTGCTCAGGAAAATGAAGAGCCCGTGGAGAAAAGTGAAAAAGCATCCCCATTGGAGCAATTCACTCAAAACCTCAATCAAATGGCCAAAGATGGGAAAATTGACCCTTTGATTGGCCGCGAATACGAGGTCGAGCGCGTGGTTCAAATCTTGTGCCGTCGCCGCAAAAACAACCCTTTGTTGGTGGGTGAGGCCGGTGTCGGTAAAACCGCCATTGCCGAGGGCTTGGCCTGGCGCATCACCCAAAAAGAAGTGCCGGACATCTTGGCTGATTCGCAGGTTTATTCGCTCGACATGGGTGCCTTGCTGGCTGGCACCAAATACCGCGGTGACTTTGAGCAACGCCTCAAGGGCGTGCTCAAGTCTCTCAAAGACAAACCCCAAGCCATCTTGTTCATTGATGAGATTCACACCTTGATCGGTGCCGGTGCTGCCTCTGGGGGCACTTTGGACGCGTCCAATTTGCTCAAGCCCGCCTTGAGTTCTGGTCAACTGAAATGCATTGGCGCCACCACCTTCACCGAGTACCGCGGTATTTTCGAAAAAGATGCGGCCTTGTCCAGGCGCTTTCAGAAGGTCGACGTCAACGAGCCTTCGGTCGAGCAAACGGTGGACATCCTCAAAGGTCTGAAGTCCAGGTTTGAGGAGCACCACAACGTCAAATACGCTGTGGCCGCGTTGCAAGCCGCCGCTGAGCTCAGTGCCAAATACATCAACGACCGGCATTTGCCGGACAAGGCGATTGATGTGATCGACGAGGCCGGTGCGGCACAACGCATATTGCCGCCATCCAAACGCAAAAAAACCATCAGCAAAACGGAAATCGAAGACATCGTGGCCAAAATTGCGCGCATCCCGCCAGCCAATGTGTCCAACGATGACCGCGGCAAGCTCCACACCCTGGAGCGCGACCTCAAAAGCGTGGTGTTTGGTCAAGACAAGGCGCTGGAAGTGCTGGCCTCAGCGGTCAAAATGGCGCGCTCTGGTCTGGGCAAGTCGGACAAGCCCATTGGCTCATTCTTGTTCAGCGGCCCCACCGGTGTGGGCAAAACCGAAGCGGCCAAGCAGCTCGCCTTCATCATGGGCATCGAGTTGATCCGCTTTGACATGTCCGAGTACATGGAGCGCCATGCAGTCAGTCGCCTGATTGGTGCGCCCCCAGGATATGTGGGTTTTGACCAGGGCGGATTGCTGACCGAAGCGGTCACCAAAAAGCCGCATTCTGTGTTGCTCTTGGATGAGATTGAAAAAGCCCACCCGGACGTGTTCAATGTCTTGTTGCAAGTCATGGACCATGGCACCTTGACCGATAACAACGGCCGCAAAGCTGACTTCCGCAATGTGATCATCATCATGACCACCAATGCGGGTGCCGAGACGATGAACAAAGCCACCATCGGTTTCACCAACCCCAGGCAAGCCGGGGACGAAATGGCCGATATCAAACGCCTATTCACCCCAGAGTTCCGCAACCGTTTGGACGCCATCGTGGGCTTCAAAGCCCTGGATGAGCAAATCATCATGCGGGTGGTCGACAAATTTTTGTTGCAACTCGAAACCCAGCTGGCCGAAAAGAAAGTCGACGTCACCTTCACCGACACCTTGCGCAAACACCTGGCGAAAAAGGGCTTCGATCCCCTCATGGGGGCACGTCCCATGCAACGCCTCATCCAAGACACCATTCGGCGTGCTTTGGCCGACGAGTTGTTGTTTGGGCGTTTGACCGAGGGTGGCCGCTTGACCGTTGATATCGATGACAAAGAAGAAGTCTTGCTCGACATCCAACCCTTGCCCAAAAAAGAGTCCAAGGCCTCGAAGTCTGAACCCACCGAGCCCGAAGAAGCGACGGCTGATTGATCAGGCTGATTAAACCGATCAATGAGGGGGCAGGGCGGTCGAATCAACGACCGCCCTTTTCGTTGGTGAAGCACTGAATCGTTAAAATTACCAGCTGATCAAAAAGGATTTCAAGTGGCAGGACACAGCAAATGGGCCAATATTCAGCACCGCAAAGGCCGTCAGGACGAAAAGCGAGGCAAAGTTTGGACCCGCGTCATTCGAGAAATCATGGTCGCTGCGCGAGGCGGTGGGGCTGACCTGAATGCCAACCCCAGGCTGCGCTTGGCGGTGGACAAAGCCAAAGCGGCCAACATGCCTGCTGACACCATCAAGCGCAACATCGACAAAGCCACGGGCAACTTGGAAGGTGTCCACTACGAAGAAATTCGCTACGAGGGATATGGCGTGGGTGGCGTGGCCTTGATGGTCGACACCATGACCGACAACAAAGTTCGCACCGTGGCAGAAGTGCGGCATGCGCTGAGCAAACATGGGGGTAACTTGGGCAGTGATGGGTCTGTGGCCTATCAGTTCAAACATTGTGGGCAATTTATCTTTGCCCCTGGTTCCGACGAAGACCGCTTGATGGAGGTGGCTTTGGAGGCGGGTGCCGATGATGTGATCAATTCAGAAGATGGTGCCATTGAGGTCTTGTGTTCACCGGGCTTGTTCGAACCCGTCAAGATCGCTTTGGAAAGCGCCCAATTGCTAGCGGTCCTGGCTGAAATCACTTACCGACCTGAGATCACTGTGGCTTTGGCCGCTGCGGAGGCTGAAAAAATGCAAAAAATCCTCGATGTG
>CAXNFO010000098.1:0-6878 GCA_964201395.1 Limnohabitans sp. | reverse complement strand
GCCGCCAGCCACTCTTCGTAATTCAAACTGCCCACGCGCTCACCCGCGCCGGTGTACTCGGAATCGCTCACATCGATCACCGTGACTTGGCGCCCGTGCACCTCGCGGAGTGTTTTCAAAGCCGCGCCCATGGTGGGCGAAAACTCGGTGTCGGTGATCAGCACCGTGGCCTCGCAATGGTTCATTTGCCAAGCGATCAAGTCGGCATCAAGCCGGGTGTTCAAGGCATTGAGCACGGCGTTGAGCGCGGGCACGGCGTAATGCACCTCGACCATTTCAGGGGTGTTGGGCAGCATCACGCTGACCGTGGACCCCTTTCCCACACCCAAGCTTTGCAAGGCGGCGGCCAATCGGGCTGAGCGCTCACGCACCTGGGCCCAGGTGTAACGGCGCTGGCCGTGGATGACAGCGGGTAAATCGCCATACACCTCGGCGCTGCGCTCGACAAAGCTCACCGGTGACAGGGGCACATGGTTGGCCGTGTTTTTGTCCAGGTGTTGTTCGTAAATCGATGCCATGGTGTCTCCTGTTTTATTTGCGTGGCTCAGATCAAACCTGTTCCAGGGCTTGATCGATGTCCCACAAGATGTCGTCGATGTGCTCCAAACCCACTGACATGCGCACCATATCGGGCAGCACACCGGCTTTGATTTGCTGCGCCTCGTCGAGTTGGCGGTGGGTGGTGGAAGCGGGGTGAATGATCAGGGTGCGGGTGTCGCCAATGTTGGCCAAATGGCTCATGAAACGCGCCGACTCGATGAAGCGCACCCCCGCGGGCAAACCACCCTTGACGCCAAACACCAGCAGGCCTGATCCGCCTGGCACGCCATCCACGCTGCGCATTTGCTTTTTCACCAACGCGTGTTGCGGGTGCTCGGGCAAGCCCGGGTAGTGCACCCAACTCACCTTGGGGTGGTTTTGCAAATGCCGCGCCACCGCCAGCGCATTGCGGCAATGGCGCTCCATGCGCAGCGGCAGGGTTTCGATGCCTTGCAAAATTTGCCAAGCACTGGTAGGTGCCAAGGTGGCGCCAAACACACGCAGGTTTTCCATGCGCGCGCGCATGGTGAAGGCAAAGTCGCCAAAGGTTTCCCAAAACTTCACCCCGTGGTAGCCCACCGAAGGCTCGGTCATGCCTGGGAATTTGCCGTTGTCCCAGGGGAAACGGCCCGACTCCACGATCACGCCCGCCAAGGTGGTGCCGTGCCCACCCAAATATTTGGTCGCCGAGTGGATGACCACATCCGCGCCCCAATCGATGGGGTTGCACAAATACGGTGAAGCCACGGTGTTGTCGACCATCAAGGGCACGCCATGGGCATGGGCGACCTCGGCCACCGCTGCGATGTCGAGGACTTGCAAACTCGGGTTGCCCAGCGACTCGGCAAACACCGCCCGGGTATTGGCCTGCATGGCGGCGGCCACAGCGCTCAGATCACTGGCATCGACAAAGCTGCATTCAATGCCAAATTTGCGCAGGTTCACCGCCAGCAAACTCACCGTGCCTCCGTACAAGGCCGATGCGGCCACCACGTGGTCACCGGCTTGCAACAAGGTCGTCAAGGCCATGGTCTCTGCCGCCATGCCACTGGCCGAAGCCAGCCCAGCGCGGCCACCCTCTAAGGCGGCCACCCGTTCTTCCAGGGCCGCCACCGTGGGGTTGGACAAGCGCGAATACACATTGCCAAAGGTTTGCAAGTTGAACAAGGCGGCCGCATGCTCGGCGCTGTCAAACACAAAACTGGTGGTTTGGTAAATCGGCAAGGCCCGTGCACCGGTGGCGGCGTCCGGAATTTGACCCGCATGAATAGCCAGAGTTTCGGCTTGAAAACGGTGCTCAGCCATGGCGTCAGTGGGGACGTTGGGCCGAGATGACCTGGGTGTTCACACCCGCCCAGTGCAAGCCGCCGAAAAGACGCGCATGCTCGATCTTGACGCAGCGGTTCATCACCGAGTCACGCCCAGCTTGTTGCCACAGCGCGTCGGCCTCCATGTTGGCCACCCCCAGTTGCTGCCACAAACAGCGCACGCCCATGGCCAGTGCTTGCTCGGCAATGGGCAGCACATCTTCGCTGCGGCGAAACACATCAACCATGTCGATGGGCACATCGATCGACGCCAAATCGGGAAAACAACGCTGGCCCAAAACCTCGGTGTAGCGCGGGTTCACCGGCACCACGGTGTAGCCCGCGGTTTGCATGTACTTGGCAGCGAAATAACTGGGGCGATTCCAGTCCGCCGACAAGCCGACAACGGCGATGGTTCGGCAGCTTTGCAAAATGCGGCGCAGGTCGGCGTTGGTGTGGTCCATGGTGGTGGGGAGTTTATGGGATAACGCGTCACAGACCTTGGCCTACAGCCAGGACCTGCCCATCATCACCCAGCTTCAACATTCAGCAGCCATTCCGGTCCGCCAACACAACGCAGTGGCCGGTTGGCCATGCGCCCAGGAAACTCAATCTTGTTTGATGTCCAAACGCTTGACGATGTCTTCCCAGCGTTTGTATTCGGTCAACACCAATTGGTCGGCTTGAGCCGTGGAGTTTTTCATGGGCTCCAGACCCAGCTTTTCCAGTGCGGCGCGGGTTTCGGGGTCTTCCAGTGCTTGCTGCAGGAGTGCGTTGAGGCGGGCCATCACCGGCGCAGGGGTTTTGCCAGGTGCGGCCAAGATGTAGGTTGACTCGAAAACATATCCGGGCACCCCCGCCTCGGCAATGGTGGGCAATTGGTCCCAACCTTTCATCCGCTTTTCACCGGTTGTGGCCAGCGCCACGATTCGGTTGTCCTTCAGCAAAGGCAGCGCCAGGCTGGGGCTGGCAAAGGCCACGGGAACCCGCCCACTCACCAAATCATTGACCGTGTCCGAGACGCCCTTGTAGGCAATGTGCTCCATCTGCACGCCGGCCAAAGACTTGAACAATTCGGCACCCAGGTGCGGGTTGCTGGCTTGGCCCGCCGAAGAAAACGCCAGTTTTCCGTCTTCAGCCTTGGCCTTGGCCACCAGCTCCTTGACCGTCTTGATGTTCAAAGAGGGAGAGACCACCAAAAAGTTAGAGCTGCTGCTGAAGATACCGACAGCAGACATTTCCGCAATCGAATAGCCCGCTGTTTTGGGGCGCAACATGGGGCCCAGCGCATGGGCCAATGTTCCATTGACCACCAGCGTGTAACCATCAGGGGCAGACCGGGCCACAGCTGCGGTGCCAATCGTGCCGCCAGCGCCGCCACGGTTTTCAACCGTGAACATCTGGCCGGTGGCTTGGGCCATGTACTTGCCAATGGCGCGGGCCATCAAATCGGTCGGCCCTCCCGCTGAGTAGGGCACCACAATCTTCACCGGCTTGACGGGGTAGTCTTGGGCATTCGAGCACAGCGGCACCATCCAAAAAGCCGATGCCATCGCCACCACAGCCGCAGTGCGAAATTTCGATGTGGTTCGGGACCACCCCAATAAAGCCATCATGACCATCTCCTGAATTGAACCTGGCAAAAAACCATCCTCGCGTTGACCGGCAGGCGCAGGGGTTTGTGGGTCAACAGCCGCCTGATTGAAGCGGATTATGTTGGAATAGGCCACAGGGAATTCCCTTGTCACTGAGGGAAGCTGACCCATCTTCGCAAGAACGCAAGGAGTGATGGCCATGTTTTATATCGCACGCGCCAACCTGTGGCACCACGCTGCTTTCGCAGAAAAAATAGCCCATGCCCATGGCCTGAGCTTGCACACCTTTGACCGACATGACGATGCGCAGGCTTGGGCTGCGCTGGGTCAAGCCGATGTCTACCAAATCAGTTCAGCGCGTGACGAATTGGCGCCTCACTTGCAGGCTGGAGAGGATTTGTTGCGGCGCTGCCCCCGATTGATGGCCGTCTCGACCGTTGGAGCGGGCTTTGACACGGTGGACCTTGCGGCATGCACCCGCGCCGGTGTTTTGGTGCTCAACCAATCTGGGGCCAACGCCCAATCGGTCGCAGAAGCAGCGATCGGCTTGATGATTGACCTGACACACCGCCTGACCCTGTGCGATCGCAGGATGCGCTCAGACCGGGATTTTGTGCGGGAAGATTTCATGGGGCAAGAAATCACCGGCGCGACCTTGGGCATTGTGGGTCTTGGCCATGTGGGCCGCAGGGTGGCTCGACTGGCCGCGGCCTTTGACATGCAGGTGATCGCCCACGACCCTTTTTTGAGTCCCGAAGAATTTGGTTTGCGCGGCGCGCAAAGCGTCTCTTTTGCCGACTTGCTGCAAAACGCTGACATGGTGTCTGTGCATTGCCCGCGCGATGCCCAGACCCTGGGCATGTTTGACCGCAGCGCATTTGCCGCGATGAAACGAGGCGCCTATTTTTTAAACACGGCCCGTGGAGGTATCCATGAGCAATCGGCCCTGTTGGCGGCTTTGGAGAGCGGGCACATCGCTGGTGCTGGCTTGGATGTGTGGGATACCGAGCCACCCCCACTGGACGATCCCCTGCTGCAGCATCCGCGCGTGATCGCCACACACCACTGCGCGGGAGTCACGGAGCAATCTCGGCGACGGATGGCAGAGTGGGCCGCCGATCAACTGATCCAGATGTTGCTGCACGGCACAGCACCCACGCGCATGATCAACCCAGAAGTCTGGCCGCAGGTGCAGAGAAAGTTGGCAGACAAACACCGGGCATGACAGACTCAGGGCAAAGCGCGCAACACCGAGTGGAGGTCTGGCCCAGAGAAATCAGGTTTCGGTCCCAAGGCCTCAAACGGCAAGCCCTGTCGATTGACCCAAAGTGTTTGAAAGCCAAACCAAGTCGCCCCCAATGCGTCCCAAGCATTGCTGGACACAAAAAGCACATCCTCTTTTTTCACCGCCATGTGGGCCTCGACCAAGGCATAACTTTCCGGTGCAATTTTGTACAGGCCTATCGAATCCACCGATATCACCTGGTCAAGCAGCGTCTCAAAACCGGCGCTTTTCACTGCGCTGGCGAGCATCTCTGGGCTGCCGTTGGAGAGAATGGCTGTGCGCACCCCCCGGGCTTTCAAACTTTGCAACACGGCTAAATTTTCCGGGAACGGTTGAAGGTGTGCATATTGCGCCATGAGTTTGTCAAGCTGCCCGCCGCTGCGGTCCAATTGCAGTCGGTCCAAGCAGTACGCCAGGGACAAGCGCGTCAACTCCCAGAACGGCAAGTAGTGCTTGCTGCCGCTAGGGCCATGGGGGTCCGACTGGGTGATCAAGCGCGTGTACTCAATTTGCTTATCGCGCCACATCACAGAAATCAACGCACCCTGGCCTGGGTACAGGTCATCGGCCAAGGCCTGAATGGCGTAAACATCAAACAAGGTGCCATAGGCATCAAAGACCACTGATTGAATTGTCATGGCATCTCCATGTGAGCAAAGGTTTGTCCGCATTGCACCGCCTTGGCGCGCCATCAAGGGTTTGGCTTGATGGAATGGGCATGGGACTTGATTAGACTGTGCCCTGGGTCATTGTTCCATGGGAGGTTGTGATGTGCCGATGGGTTGCTTATGCGGGGGCAGAAATTTATCTTGAGGACTTGATATTCCATCAAGAACATTCGATTGTGAACCAGAGTCTGGCGGCGACACAGTCTGCCTGGACCACCAACGGCGATGGATTTGGGGTTGCTTGGTACACCCAACGAACGACACCCGGTTTGTTCAAAGATGTCTTACCTGCTTGGAACGATGCCAATCTGCGCTCGCTGGCTGCGCACATTCGAACTTCATTGTTTTTTGCCCATGTCCGTGCCACCACCGGCACCGCCATCAATCGCAGCAATTGCCACCCCTTTATTTGGAAGAATTGGACTTTCATGCACAACGGCCAAATTGGCAACTGGCATGCCTGCCGCAAAGAGGTGGAAGACCTCATTGACCATGTGCACTATCCCCACAGAGAGGGCACCACCGACAGCGAGGCTTTGTTTCTGGTGGCCCTGAGCAATGGCTTGGTTCAAGACCCCATCAACGCGATTCAAACGACTTTGCGCGATGTGACCCGCATCATGGACAAAAACAAAGCCGATGAACCGATGCGCATTTCCTGCGCCCTCACCAATGGCAAAGACATGTGGGCCTTTCGATACTCCAGCGATGACCACTCACCCTCCATGTACTATGGATCTCCCCACACCCGCGCCAGCCAAGGCGGGGCACACCCGATCACCACGATTGCTTCAGAACCATCGGATTCTGCGGCTGAACATTGGTTCAAAGTGGAAGAGCGCCATGGGGTGCACTGGACCCCACAAGGCCTGTCCCATTTCAAATTTGACCTTTAAACCAGCGCACGCCCAGCCTCCATCGACGGTGTCTGTTGCCATGACTCACAGGCATTTTCGGGACGGATCTCTGGAAAATGGTGCATCAGTTGTAACTTGCGCATGAACAAGGTGCTGTTGAAATACCGGATGCCGCACCGCAAACCAGTGGAAGATGTTTCCGATGGCAATACATATCGGCATGTGCTGCACATGGGGAGAGTGTTTTGCAAGTGAGGGGCTTGGTTCATGACCAAATGGGCAACATCTTCAGAAGGTTTTGTGCATGCGAATTCAAAAAGTCAATCCACTTGGCACTGTTCATTTCTTTGAAGCAATTTTCATGACACCCATATTGCGCACCCACCGCACCCCATTGGTGCATCAGCACAGCATTTCTCACCATGTCTGTGCAGATCCACACGGAGCCCTGGCCCATTGATGACCCACCCACCTCCTCAGACACAGGCCTTGCTCAACCGGCAAGGCATCGCGGCCATGTGTTTGGCCATGGCCTTTTTTTTGACCAATGACACCTTGGTGAAGATGGCGAGCGTGCACATCGGCATTTTTCAGTCCTTGTTTTTGCGCGGTGCCATGGCGTCTGT
>CAXNFO010000097.1:0-6902 GCA_964201395.1 Limnohabitans sp. | reverse complement strand
TGATCGACCATGAGCGACCCAAGGTGGTCGAAGTGGTGCACTGGGCAGCCAGCAATGGCGACCGGTCTGAAAACGGTGACTACATTTATGGCAAAAAGCGATTGCGTGAAATTGACCGCCGCATCCGTTTTTTAACGGGCCGAATGGAGCGGGCTGTGGTGACCGACCCCAGCGTGCACCATGGCAGTGATCAGGTTTTTTTTGGTGCTTGCGTGACCTATGGCCTGCCCGATTGTGAGGAAAAGACCATCACCATTCTGGGCATTGACGAAGCGGACAGCTTGCAAGGCCAGGTGAGTTGGGTCTCGCCTGTGGCGCGCAGCTTGCTGAAATCGCGTGTGGGCGACGAGGTTCGCTTGACCACACCAGCGGGTGTGCAGACCCTTGAAGTGTTGTCGGTGGCTTATCCAAAGCCAAATGGCGATTAAGCCCCTTAAAGGGTCAATGGTGGCGGCCCGGTAAGGCGGGTGAGGTCACCCGGTGGGCCTGGACCACCGATGGCGTTCGGCGCAAATTGCGCAACACCGTGTCGAGGTGACTGGTGTCGCGCACAGCGATCACAAAACGCAATTCAATGGCCGCCTCACCGGTGGTTTCATCGGCCATGTTGACCCGTGTGATGTCCGCCTCTGCACTGGTCATGGCGCTGGCCACACGGGCCAAAACCCCTTTGCCGTTATTGACCGTCACGACCAATTCGGACTCAAACGTGCGCGCGGGCTCTTCGGACCATTCCACCCCCATGAAGCGCTCGCGGTCTTTGTGTTGCAAGCGTTGTCCCACGCCGCAGTCGCTGGTGTGGATGATGAGCCCTTCGCCACGCCCCAAGTAGCCCAGGATGAGATCGCCAGGCATGGGGCGGCAGCAAGGCGCAAATTGCACCGACGCGTTTTCGCTGCCGTCGATCAGCACCGAACCTTGTGACACGGTTTCGTGGGCGGTGAAGCGCTCACGGCTGAGGAGCAAGGGGTCAGGTTTTTCGCCGATTTCGCTGAGCAAGCCCACCAAGCGCTTGGCCACGATGTGGGCGACCCGCTTGCCCAGGCCGATGTCGGTGAGCAGCTCATCACGGCTGCGGCTGCCGGTGAAACGCAGCAAGCGATCCCACAGCCCTGCGTGTGGCCCTTCATGGTCGGGCAGGCCCTCAAAACCCTCGGCGCGAAGGGCTTGGAGCAGCATTTTTTGCCCCATTTGGGTGGATTCAACCTGGGCCAAGCCCTTGAGGTAATGGCGTATTTTGGAGCGTGCACGACCGGTGCGCACAAAGCCCAGCCAGGCCGGGTTGGGCGCAGTAATGGGTGAGGTGATGATTTCCACCACATCGCCATTTCGCAGCTCGGTGCGCAACGGCACCGAATCGCCATTGATCTTGACCGCCATGGTGCGGTCGCCAATATTGCTGTGCACCGCATAGGCAAAGTCGACGGCAGTGGCACCGCGCGGCATGGCCATGATGCGGCTTTTCGGGGTGAAAACGTAAACCGCATCGGGGAACAAATCGACCTTGACATGGTCCCAAAACTCCGAGGCGTCGTGGGTTTCGTCTTGAATATCGAGCAAAGATTGAAGCCATTTGGCGCCCAGGCGTTCGGCTTGTTCGGCACTTTGGCGATCGTTCTTGTACAACCAATGGGCCGCCACGCCGGACTCGGCCACCACGTTCATGGACTGGGTGCGCAATTGAAACTCCACATTGGTGCCAGACGGGCCGACCACTGTGGTGTGCAAAGACTGGTAGCCATTGAGTTTGGCAATCGCGATGTGGTCTTTGAAGCGCCCTGGCACCGGTTTGTAGAGTTGGTGCAGCAACCCCAGCGCGGTGTAGCACTCAGTGACACCGCCCAGGATCAAGCGAAAGCCATACAAATCATTGACCTGGGCAAAGCTCAGGTTTTTGGTGTCCATTTTTTTATAAATGGAGTGAAGTGTTTTTTCGCGCCCGGTGATTTGCATGGCCAGGCCGGTTTTTTGAAAAATGGCCTCGACTTCGTGCTGGACTTTTTTCATCACATCGCGGCGGCGGTTGCGCGCCCGGGTGATGGCCTTCTCCAGCACCTTGTAACGCCACGGCATCAGGTGACGGAAGGACAAATCTTGCAACTCGCGGTAGGTTTGGTTCAGGCCCAGGCGGTTGGCGATGGGCACATAAATGTCCAAGGTTTCGCTGGCGATGCGCCGCCATTTTTCAACCGGCATGTCTGACAGGGTGCGCATGTTGTGGCTGCGGTCGGCCAGTTTGATCAAAATGACACGCACGTCGCGGGCCATGGCCAAGAGCATTTTTCGAAACGACTCGGCTTGGTTTTCTTCGCGGGTATCAAACTGCAATTTGTCCAGTTTGGTCAGGCCGTCCACCAGCTCGGCCACAGTGGGGCCGAACTTTTCAATCAATTCGGTTTTGACAATGCCGCAGTCTTCCAACACGTCGTGCAGCAAAGCCGCCATCAGGGCCTGGGCATCCAGCTTCCACTGGGCGCACTGGGCTGCCACGGCACTGGGGTGGGTGATGTAGGGCTCACCGCTGCTGCGCAATTGACCCAGATGCGCTTCGTCGGCCAAACGGTATGCGCGCCGGACGTGTTCAACCTCGTCGGTGGAGAGGTAGTCCAGTTTGGCCATCAAGGCGGCAAAACTGGCCGCCGCCGCATTGGCCGCTGCGTGGGCGGGCTTGGCAGGTTGGGTCGGGCTGAGGGTGTTCACAGCCTTGACTGTATCAATTTGTCGTTGGGCCAACCCCAAGGCCGGTCATGGGCGAAAAAAAACACCGCCTTGGCGGTGTTTGGGGATGCGTGCTGAGGCTTTAGCCGGGCACTTTTTTCAGCATTTCCAGGCCGATTTTTCCAGCGGCGATTTCGCGCAGCGCTGTCACGCCGGGCTTGTTCTTGCTTTCAATTTTCGGGGTGTGGCCCTGGCTGATCATGCGCGCACGGTAAGTGGCGGCCAACACGAGTTGAAAGCGGTTGGGGATGAATTCCAGGCAGTCTTCGACGGTGATGCGGGCCATTGCTTTACTCCAGAGGGTCATTTCAATTTGAGGGCCTGAAAAATGTCAGCCCGAGCGCGTCGCAAGGCTTTGTATTTGAGCCGTTGCGAATGAACAATGGCCTTGAGGTCAAACAAAGCCCGTTCAAACAACTCATTAATTATAACGAAGTCAAATTTGGGGGCCTGCGACATCTCATGGGCCGCGTTCTTGAGCCGCGTCTCGATCACATCCAGGCTGTCTTCGCCCCGGTTTTGCAGCCGCGAGCGCAACTCATCCCAGCTGGGGGGCAAGATGAAGATGAGCACTGCATTGGCAAAAATCTTCTTGATTTGCAATGCACCTTGGTAATCGATCTCGAGCACCACATCGGTACCTTGGGCGATGCGTTGCTCGATGGACTCGCGCGAGGTGCCATAGCGGTGGCCATGCACCGTGGCCCATTCCAAGAAAGCTTCTTGTTGGATCAAGGCATCAAAGGTGTCATCACTCACAAAGTGGTACTCGCGGCCGTCCTTTTCTTGGCCTCGTGGTGGGCGGGTGGTGTGCGACACCGATGGCCGCACGGCTGCATCCAGCTCCATCAAGGCTTTGACCAAACTTGATTTGCCTGCGCCACTGGGCGCTGCCACCACATACACATTGCCAGGGTAGTCCATGGGTCTTTACTCCAGGTTTTGGACCTGTTCGCGCATTTGCTCGATCAGGACTTTCATGTCAACCCCAACGCGGGTCATCTCCAAGGCGGCTGATTTCGACCCCAGCGTGTTGGCTTCTCGGTGCAATTCTTGGATCAAAAAATCCAATCGCTTGCCAACCCCCTCTTTGGCCGGTGGGTGATTCAGGCATTGGGTGATTTCAGCCAGATGGGCGCCCAAACGCGTCAACTCCTCGGCCACGTCGATGCGAATGGCAAAAGCAGTCGCTTCGCTCAAGGCCCGGTCTTGGGCCTGATCGGCATTGGCAGATTCTTGTCCCAGGCCCAAGGCTTCATGCCAGCGGTCCAAAAAACGTTGTCGTTGTTGGGCCACCAGGGTGGGCACCAAGGGCAAGGCCTTGGCCACCAAAGCCTGTAACTGGCCGACCTGCTCCAGCAAGTGCTGTCCCAAGCGTTGACCTTCGCGGGTGCGGGCTTGCAGCAAGCTCGCCAGGGCATCCTGGGCCAATTGCAACAAGGCCGGCCCCAGATCTTGGGGGTTGGCCTGGGGCTGCACGGACAATTTGAGGATGTCGGCCACGCTCAAACCCCGCGCCTGGGGCAAAACGGCTTGGACTTGTGATTGCCATTGGGACAATTGACCCAGCAAGACGGCATCGGGCTGGGTCAATCCTGCCTGTTGGTCGGCTTCGAGGTGTACCCGAACTTCCACTTTGCCACGCTTGAGTTGGGCACTGACCAGGTCGCGCAAAGCCGCTTCGTGCATGCGCAACTCATCGGGCATGCGAAAGCCCAGGTCCAAAAAGCGGCTGTTGACCGAGCGGATTTCCAAGCCCAGGCGAACCGGGGCTGTCGAAGAGGGGGGGGCGGTGGACGCCAGCAGCACTTGGGTGCTGGCGTAACCAGTCATGCTGTAAATGGGCACGGTTGATCAGGGGCTGACAAAAAAGGATTATCTCAGGGACCAAGGCCTGGCCCTGGACCCGGGTGTGATATGCGGGACAATTGCGGCCTCAAATGATTGCCCAATTCGAAATTCACCCCCATGACCTTGCCCGCCTCACGCCTGAACCGCGCCGTTGACCAGATGCGCCCCGTGCGCATCACCCGCCACTACACCATCCATGCCGAAGGCTCGGTGCTGATCGAGTTTGGTCAAACCAAGGTCTTGTGCACCGCCTCGGTGGAAGAAAAAGTCCCACCCCACAAGCGCGGGTCGGGGCAGGGTTGGGTCACCGCCGAGTACGGCATGTTGCCCCGCGCCACCCACACGCGCAGCGACCGCGAGGCGGCCAAAGGCAAACAAAGCGGGCGCACCCAAGAGATTCAGCGCTTGATTGGCCGCTCTTTGCGGGCGGTGTTTGACTTGCAAGCCCTGGGTGAGCGCACGATTCAAATTGACTGCGATGTGTTGCAAGCCGATGGTGGCACCCGCACGGCCAGCATCACCGGTGCCTATGTCGCCGCCCAAGATGCCGTTCGCGGCTTGTTGGCCAGCGGCAAGATCAGCCAGTCGCCCATCATCCATTCGGTGGCCGCCATATCGGTGGGCATTCTCAAAGGCCTGCCATTGTTGGATTTGGAATACACCGAGGACTCCGCTTGCGACACCGACATGAATGTGGTGATGACGGGTGCTGGCCACTTCGTGGAGGTGCAGGGCACGGCTGAGGGCGCGGCCTTCACCCGATTGGAAATGGACCAACTCTTGGGTTTGGCTGAAAAGGGCATCCAAGAATTGTTCGCTTTGCAACAACAAGCCCTGGGTTGAAGGCTGGGGCCATGCGTCAATTGGTGTTGGCATCGAACAATGCAGGCAAGTTGGCCGAGCTGCGCATGCTCTTTGCGCCCTTGGGGTGGCAATTGCTGCCGCAATCTGACTTCAAGACGCCCGAGGCTGAGGAGCCGTTTCACACCTTTGTGGAAAACGCGTTGGCCAAGGCCCGACATGCCGCCGCTCACACGGGCTTGGCAGCGGTGGCCGACGATGCGGGCTTGTGTGTGGACGCCTTTGACGGCTTGCCTGGGGTGCAAACTGCTTATTACGCCACCCAGTTTGGTTATGCCAAAGGCGATGAGAACAATGTGCGCGCCCTGCTCGAGCAACTTCAAGGGGTTGAGCAGCGCAGAGCGGCCTTGGTCAGCACCTTGGTGGCGGTTCGTACCCCGATGGACCCTGAGCCCTTGATCGCCGTGGGGCGTGCGGTTGGTGAGATCACCACCGCGCCACGGGGCCCCAACGGTTTTGGTTTTGATCCGGTGATGTACCTGCCCAAGTTGGGGCAAACCTTCGCCGAACTCGACCCAGCGGTGAAAAACCAATACAGCCACCGCGGCCAAGCGGCCCGACAACTGGTGGCGCTGATGCAAGCGCAGTGGGCCAAGCCTTGAGCGCTGCTGCGACCCCTTTGGACTTGGGCAAGTTGGACGATGCCGTCCACTGGCTCAGGCCTGGCACACTGCAACTGCCCGCCTTGCCGCCCTTGTCTTTGTATGTGCATCTGCCTTGGTGCCTGAAAAAATGCCCCTATTGCGACTTCAATTCGCACGCCTGGGGGCCAGGCATGGGCGAGTTGCCGCAAGCGGCCTATTTGCAGGCGTTGGTGGCCGATTTGCAGCAGTCCTTGCCCCTGGTGTGGGGGCGGCCAGTGCACAGCATCTTCATTGGTGGGGGCACGCCCAGCCTGTTTGAGCCTTGGGCAATTGAGCAACTGTTGGGGCACATCCGAGCTTTGTTGCCCTTGGTGCCCGATTGCGAAATCACTTTGGAGGCCAACCCCGGCACTTTTGAGATCGACCGCTTTCATGGCTACCGAGCGGCAGGCGTCACTCGTTTGTCGGTGGGGGTGCAAAGTTTTCACAACGACAGCTTGCGCGCCTTGGGCCGGGTTCACGATGCCGACCAAGCCATGGCCGCTGTGCGTGAAGCTGCCGATGCTTTTGATACCTTCAACATCGACCTGATGTATGCCTTGCCAGGCCAAAGCCTGAGCGCCTTGCAGCACGATTTGGACACCGCGTTGGGCCTGGCCCCGCCGCACCTGTCGATCTACCACCTGACCATCGAGCCCAACACCTGGTTCGAGCGCCACCCGCCCAGCTTGCCCGAGGCGGACGAGGCCTTTGACATGCTTGACATCATCACCCAGGGCACGGCCGAGCAAGGCATGGCGCGGTATGAAGTGTCGGCCTATGCGCAAAAAGGCCACGCTTGTTGGCACAACACCAATTACTGGCAATTTGGTGACTATTTGGGCATTG
>CAXNFO010000096.1:0-6923 GCA_964201395.1 Limnohabitans sp. | reverse complement strand
GATTTGGTCGAAACAGCGCAGCCCAAAGGGCAAGTGGTCAACTTGCAATCCTTGGACCGGGCCACTTTGTTGTTGTCGGAGTTACCGGGCGTGCAAGCGCAAATGAGCCTGCGCCCGGGCGAAAAAGAGGGCGAAACCGAGGCGGTGATTCGGCTCGATGATGCACCCGCCACCGATGGCAGCGTGGTGTTTGACAACTCGGTGGTCAGCGCCACCGGTGCCACGCGCACCATTGGCCAGTTGAACCAACATGGCGGTTTTGGTCGGGCCGAAACCGTCAGTTTGATTTGGATGCACACCGAGGGCAGCGAATACCTCAAGCTGGGCTATAGCGAGCCGTGGGGCAGCGCGGGCAAGCGCGTGGGCTTTAATCTGTCGGGTAGCAAATACCAATTGATCGCGCCCCAGTATGCATACCTCAGCCCCAGTGGCCCGTCCAACTCGATCGGACTGGACTTGAGCGTGCCATGGCTGCGCACGCGCGCGGCCAACGCCAGTCTCCAATGGGGCTATGAACACAAAAACTTCCGCAACGACACCACTGCCGGTTTGGTGTCGGAGTACAAAATCGATGTGTTCAGCGCCACCGCGCAAGGCCAGCGCAGCGACGCTTGGATGGGCGGTGGCGAATCCGCAGGTTCCTTGCAAACCTTGATTGGCCATGTGGATTTGAACGGCTCACCCAACCAAGGCATGGACGCTTTGACCACCCAGACGGCAGGCCTTTATGCCAAATTACGGGCCATGGCCTCGCGGGTGCAGCGCATCAACCCCAAACAATCGGTGGTGGCCACCTGGCAAGCGCAATTGGCCAGCAAAAACCTGGACGGTTCTGAAAAGTTCTTCATGGGCGGCTCCCAAGGCGTGCGTGCCTACCCCACCAATGAAGGCGGCGGCAGCCAAGGCCAGTCGCTGAACCTGGAGTGGCAACACCTGCTCAACGCCGGCAACCAGCGCCTGACGCTGTCTGGTTTTTATGACATCGCCACCATCGACGTGAACAAATTCAATGACTTCACCGGCGGCGCCAGCCTCAACACCTATGCCTTGCAAGGCGGTGGTTTGTGGCTGGGCGGGCCTTTGGCCCACGGCTGGGGAAAACCGTTGCAATGGCGCTTGACCTGGTCACGCCGGATGGGCGTCAACCCCATGGCTTCATCCAGCGGCTTGGACCAAGACGGCTCCTACCGCTGGGATCGGTTATGGTTCAACTTCAACCAGCCTTTTTGACCACCGCCGCACATGATCAAAAAAGCCCCCGCCATAAAGCCTGAACACGGCGTCGCGCCCCAGCGATGGGCGCAGGCCTGGGCTTGGGCGATGCTGGGCTTGGCCACGGGCGGCACGCCAACTTGGTCGCAAACCCCACCTGCGATCTCGGCCACCCAACTGCCCCAAGGCGGCAAGGTGGTGGCGGGCACGGCCAGCATCGGCCAAAGCGGCAACAACCTCAACATCAACCAGTCCAGCAACCGCGCGGTGCTGAGCTGGAACAGCTTCAACGTCGGCGCCCAAGCCCAGGTCAATTTTGTCCAGCCCTCGGCCAGCTCGGTCACCCTCAACCGCGTGCTCGACACACAGGCCAGCCACATCTTGGGCCGCATCAACGCCAACGGCCAGGTGTTTTTGTCCAACCCCAACGGGGTCTTGTTTGGCCCTACCGCCCAAGTGGATGTGGGCGGCCTCTTGGTCACCACCCATGGCATCGGCAACGACGACTTCATGGCCGGCAAATCCAGCTTTGAAGGCACGGGCAAAGCCGGTAGCGTGGTCAACCAAGGCCAATTGCAAGCCCGCCTGGGCGGCTACATCGCCTTGCTGGCGCCCCAGGTGCGCAACGAGGGTGTGATCGTGGCCAAAGAGGGCACGGTCGCACTGGCTGCGGGCGACAAAGTGACCTTGCAATTTGCCGGTCAAAGCCTCACTGCAGTGCAAGTCGACCGTGCTGTGGTCGATGCCTTGGTGGACAACCAACACCTGGTGCGCGCCGAAGGCGGCTATGTGGTGATGACCGCGCGCAGCGCCAACGCCTTGCTGCAAAACGTGGTCAAAAACACCGGCAGCGTGCAAGCGCCCAGCCTGGTCAACCGGCAAGGGCGCATCGTGCTTGAAGGCGGCAGCCTGGGCCGGGTCGAGGTGGCGGGCAGCCTGAGCGCCACCGGCGACAAAGGCCTGAGCGGCGGCTCGGTTTTGGTGATGGGTGACCGGGTGCAATTGAGCACCGGCACGGCCATCGACGCCTCGGGCGACACTGGCGGCGGCCAGGTGCTCATTGGCGGGGGCTGGCCAGCGGCGGTGGGGCCGGTGGGCAAGTCCTCCAGCGTGAGCGTGGGCGAGGGGGTCAGCATCAAGGCCGCCGCCACGGGCACGGGCAACGGGGGTTATGTCGAGACCTCGGCGCAAAAGCTGCAAATCGCCGCCAGTGCCAAGATTGACACCTCGGCCCGCAACGGCACGCCGGGGCAGTGGGTGATTGACCCAGTGGACATCACCATTGACGACAAAATGGCTGTCACCATCTCCAACGCCTTGAAAGGCGGGGATGTGATGGTCAGTACCGACAGCGGCAACACCCCCGACACCAGCGCCGGGGAAACCACGGGCACAGGCAACATCAATGTCAACGGCATCATTTCCTGGTCGGCCAACTTGCTGACCCTGAAAGCAGCTGACAAGCTCTACATCAACAACGTCTTGCGCGGCTCGGGGACAGCGGGTTTGCGCTTTCAGATGACCGCCGCCAACGGTTTGGACAATATTTACATCAAAGCACCGGTGTATTTGCCAGCGGGCGACAATTTTTCGGTCATAGAGGGCCCCAGTGGCTCCGCCATCAACATCAAGGTGATCACCAGCTTGGGAACCGCGGGCAGCACCACGGGCAGCGATTTGCAAGGGGTCAATGGCAATCTGACAGGTTGGTTTGCATTGGGTGGCGATATCGACGCCACTGCGACCAGCAGTTGGAACGGTGGCGCAGGTTTTTCACCCCTAGGTTATTTGTTCAACACCTACCGCGGGAGATTCTTAGGTCTTGGACACACGGTCAGCAATCTGTATATCAATCGCCCCGCAACCGATCATGTGGGCATGTTTGGCATTGTGGAACGCGGCGCCACAGTCACCTCTTTGGGTCTGGTGGATGCAAACATCACTGGCGCAACACATGTGGGTGCCATGGCAGGGGTCAACAGCGGAACCATCTCGGCCAGCTATGCCACTGGGGCAGTGAATGGACAAAGCAGCGTTGGCGGACTGGTCGGCACCTTGGGCACCACTGGATTTGATGGGTTCGTCCGCAACAGTTATGCCAAAACCATTGTTGGCTTGTTGGGTTCCCAAGATGCAGGTGGTTTGATTGGTCTGATGGAGTCTGGCACAGTTTATAAGAGCTATGCCAGCGGAAGAATCAATTTATCCAACGGTGCGGCAACCGGCGTGGGGGGCTTGATCGGTCGCCTTGGCACGAGCGGCGCCAACCCAACCGATGTGAGCAATGCGGGCTTTTGGGACACCACCTTGTCGGGCCAATCCACATCGGCCGCTGGCGTGGGCTTGGACACCGCTGCCACGAAGCGTTACAACAGCGGGCTGGACCAGTTTGACCTCAACACCAACGATTACTGGTTCAACTATTACAACAAAACCACCCCTTTGTTGAAGGCCTTTTTGACGCCGGTGACCATCGTTGCTGGCAATGACAGCAAAACCTATGACGGCCAGGCCTACAACAGCAACACCTGGTACAGCACCTCGGTGGATACCAACGGGTATTTGCTGGGCAATGGCAGCATGGTTTTTGGCGGCAGCGCCATGGGCGCGGTGAATGCCGGCACCTACACCATCGTGCCCAGTGGTTTGTACAGCGATGACAACCGGGGTTTTGCCATCAGCTATGCCAATGGCACCCTGACGGTGAACAAGGCCAATGTGAGCCTGGTGGGCAACCGTGCCTACAACGGCAGCACCGCCATGGCCGGCGCTAACTTGACGGCCAACGGCGTCAACGGCGAGACCTTCAGTGTGACCGGTGCGGGGGCCGATGGCAATTTGTCCACCCGACATGTGCAAGCGGCCAACTTATTGGCCAGTGTCAGTGGTTTGACTTTGGGCACTTCCAGCAATGGGGGTTCGAGCAGCAACTACAACGCATTGAGCACCGCCAATTCGGCGGTGACCATCACCGCCAAGCCCGTGACCCTGACCGCCCCAGTCATCAGCAAAGCATATGACGGCAACAACAGCTACACACCCAGCGCCAGCAACTTGAGCACGCTGGGCAGCCAATTGGGCGTGGTGGGCGACAGTGTGAGCGCGGCCACCATGTCCTTTGACAACAAAAGTGCGGCTTACGGCAACAAAGTGGTGAGCCTCAGCGCCGCCACCGTCAGCGATGGCAACAGCGGCCAAAACTACAGCCTGACCTATGCGGGCAACAGCACCAGCACCATCACCCCAAAAGCCTTGTCCATCACCGGCATCACCGCCGTCGACAAGGTCTACGACGGCTTGACTACGGCCAGCGTCAGCACCGTCGGGGTGACCAACAGCGTGTTGCAGGCCAATGGCTTGGTGGCGGGCGACACCGTCACCGTGTCTTCCACGGGCAACTTCCGCAATGCGGCCAACACCGCCAACGACAAAAATGCCGCCACCAACAAAACCGTTTTGTTGTCCAACACCTATGGTGGCGCGGACGTGGGCAACTACGCCATCACCGGTCAGACCACCACCACGGCCAACATCACCCCCCTGGCCCTGTCGGTGACGGGTTTGAGCGCCAGCGACAAGACCTATGACGGCAGCACCACCGCCACCCTCACCGGCACGGCCAGCATCAGCCCCCTGGGCGGCGACACCGTCGGCTTGCAAGCCGGCCAAGCCCAATTTGCCAGCGCCGCTGAAGGCGCCAACCAAGTGGTCACCGCCAGCGGCTTCCAATTGACCGGAGCCGACGCCAACAACTACCAATTGACCCAACCCACGGGGCTGCGTGCCAGCATCACGCCGCTGGACCTGACACCATTGCGCCTGAACTTGACGCCACAAGTGATCGCAACCTTGAATGGCGCCCAAGTGGCCGGCTTGAGCCCCGACCAAGTCAGCTACCTGAGCACCGACCAGTTTGGCGCTTTCACCGCATCTCAACTGGCCTACCTCAGCCCCGCTGCATGGAGCCGGGTTTCGACCACCAGCGTGGGCAATTTGACCCCCGCGCAAATCGCCAGCATGCGCGCCGATGCCTGGGCTTATTGGCTGGCCAGCCAGGTGCGCGTGCTCAGGCCCGACCAACTCCAAGCGCTGACCACCACCCAGCTGGCGCGCTGGGGCAGCACCCAGTTGCAAGCCATCGACAACACACAATGGCAAGCCCTGAGTCTGCTGCAGCGACAAAGCCTGTCGCCGGCGCAAATCAGCGCGTTGACCCCCAACCAGGTGGCGGCATCGCCCAGCAGCACGTTCAGTGAACTGACCACCTCACAAATAGCCGGCTTGATCACCGCCCAGATCACCCGCTTGAGCCCTGAGCAAATCAACGCTTTCACCGTCAGCCAGTGGCAGAGTTGGAGCCGCAGCCAGATTGCGGCGTTGACCCCCACACAAATCGCTGCGCTCATCCCCAGCCACTTTGCCCAGTGGTCAGCGGTTCAACTCGCTGGGTTGAATCCGGCGCAAGTGGCCTCGCTCAGCCTGGACCAAATCAACGCGTTGAACACCGCACAGCTGCGCCAACTCGCCGCCAGCGGGCAATTGCAACAAATCGTGGCGACCGATGTGGCCCGGGTGGTGGGCAGTGCCACAGCCATCTCCAGCGAAACCGCAACCGCCTCGACCAGATCTCGCGCCACAGCCCTGGGCAGCACCTTGAGCTATGGCGAAGCCAAAGACGTCCAAGCCTTGATGCTGGTGACCAGCGATCGTCAAATCAGCCAATTGAGCGTCCTGGACGTGCGCAGCTTGCAAACGGCCCAACTCAGTCTGATGAACGGCGCCCAACTCGATGCCCTGGTGCAAACCCATGGGCGCAGTTTGCTTTCCAGCCAATGGTCCAGCTTGAGCGCGCAGCAACTGGCCAGCATGTCGCCGCGCACATGGGCCACGCTGGGCCGCGAAGTGCTGCAAAACTTGACCGCGCTACAACTCAGTGCACTGACGCTGGAGCAGGTGGTCGCCATGCGACCCGCCCAGTTGGAGTGGCTCACACCTTCACAGTTGCTGGTGTTCAACCGGATTGCTGTTTCCGCACTGAGCTTGGAACAATTCAAAGGCTTGATCAGCAACAAACTGTCTGCCCTTTCTCCCCAACAAATTCAAGCCTTGACCTTGCCCCAATGGCTGAGCTTGTCGCGCAGCCAAATCCAAAGCCTCACCTTGCAACAAATCCAGTTGCTGAGCCCGGCGCAATTGGCCGCCCTGCCGCCAATGCTGTGGCAGGCTTTTTCGGTGGAACAAATCCACATGCTGGCCCCACAAAGTCTGGCTCTGATCGGGGTGAACCAACTCAACATCGTGCTCAAAAACCTGTTGCCGCACCAGATCAAGGCCTTGGATCCGGCCACCCTGGTGCAAATGGATGCACGCCAATGGGCCGCTCTGTCGGCTTCGCAATGGTCCGCTTTATCGCCCAACCAGATCGCGGCATTCAGCCCAGCACAACTCAATGCGTTGACGCCCACCCAACTGCAATGGCTCAGCCCCAGCGCTTTGACATTGCTCAGCGCCACACAACTGGCGGCTTTGAACCCAGCCTTGATCGCCAGCTTCACCCTCTTGCAATGGCAAAGCCTGAGCCCCTTGCAGTTGCAAGCGCTGCAAGGCAATCAGCTGTCGTCGCTCAGCCTGGCTCAACTGGAAAACCTGGGACCACGCGTTTTGCTGGCTTTGTCGCCCCAGCAATTGGTGGGCTTGAGCTTGGCCCAAAG